>JAUYTA010000500.1 GCA_030695265.1 Bacteroidota bacterium | reverse complement strand
CAGATAAAAGCATATCCAAAAGGAAAAGAGATAGTTGCAGAGATCGTAAAAGAAAAAACGTCGGTGAAAACGTCGGTGAAAACGTCGGTGAAAACGTCGGTGAAAACGTCGGTGAAAATTATCCAAATACTTATTAAAAATCCTGATGCAACTATTCCGGAAATGGCATTACTAATTGGAGTATCACAAAGATCGATTGAAAGAAATCTACAACAATTGCAAAAAACTAAACAGATTAAACGTATTGGTCCGGACAAAGGTGGTTATTGGAAAGTAATTGAATAATGCAAAACATTGTATAAATGGCCAAGCTATATTTACTTTTGGGAGGAAACCTAGGAGATAAGGAAAAAATATTTTCGGAAGCACAGATTAATCTGCATAATTTGGTTGGAGAAATCACTGCGCAATCGGCGGTTTACGAAACCGAACCGTGGGGTTTTGAGTCAACCGATTTATTCTGGAATCAGGTGCTCGAAATAACGACCCGCCTATCTCCGGAAGAAGTTCTCAGGAAAACACAACAGATAGAGCTTGAACTGGGAAGAATCAGAAAATCAAATTATTACGATTCGCGCATTATTGATATTGATATTTTGTTTTATGGAGAAAAAATCGTTGAACTGCCAAATCTGATCATACCCCATCCCCGAATTCAGGAAAGGAAATTTGTTTTGATTCCCTTAAACGAAATCGCTCCAGATCTCAAACATCCGGTCTTTAAGAAGACAATCAGCCAATTACTGGCAGATTGCACCGATCAGCTTCGTGTCGAGAAAGTGAAGTGACTGGTAAAAAGTGTTCAGTTGTCAGTCGCAGTGATCAGTTTGATAAACAGTCAATGGTGGTCATTTGCTTCGCGTCATTTTTAGTCATTTTTATTGCAGTACAATGATTGACAATTAAATGGCAAACCTGACAACCTGACAACCTGACAACCTTGAAACTTTGAACTTTGAACCTGAAACTTGAAACTCTTTTTAGTGCGAGTCAATTTTTGCTCCGAAAGCCAAATCACCAGCATCACCCAATCCGGGAACAATGTAAGACATCGATGTCATATCGGGGTCAACAGCGCCAATCCAGAGGGTAACATTTTCATCAGTAATGTTATTAATTACTTGTTCAACTCCTTTGGCACTTGCAATTATCGCCACAAGATGAACATGCTTAGGTGTACCTTTTTTTAGCAGCGCCCTGTAACCGATTTCCATCGATGACCCTGAAGCCAACATCGGATCGGAGAGAATAACTTCCTTCCCCTCAAGCGATGGAGAAGCCAGGTATTCAAATTCGATGTGGAATTCGCTTTTTTCATCGTATTTACGGTAAGCCGAGATGAAT
>JAUYTA010000488.1 GCA_030695265.1 Bacteroidota bacterium | reverse complement strand
TATCGGCAACAGGCAGGCGAATTATTGAAGCTTGTTTAGCTGGTGCAAGTGTTGAAGATTATTTAGCCATTATCCCGATGGATTACCAATATTCATTTTTAACATCCGGCGACAATGAGTAAAGTAGTAATAATAATGGGTTCCAAAGCCGATCTTGAATGGGCCAATCAGATAAGTAAAGTTCTTGAAAGCTTTGAAATAAAAAGCATTTCAAGGATTGCTTCGGCACATAAAGTTCCGTTAAAATGCTACAACCTGATAAAAGAATATGAAAAGGAAAATGTAGTATTTATTACAATAGCCGGAATGAGCAATGCTTTAAGCGGATTTACTGATGCTCAAACACATTGCCCGGTAATTGCCTGCCCACCGTATAGCGACAAATTTGGAGGTGCAGACCTTTTTTCCAGCATTCGTATGCCTTCGGGTGTAGCGCCTTTAACCATTCTTAGTCCTGAAAATGCAGCACTTGCAGCAGCGAAGATTCTTGGTTTGTCGAACTCCGACATTCGGGGTAAAATTGTAGAATTTCAGGAGAGAAAGCGAAATGAATTGGAAGAGGCCGACCTAATTCTCATGGGCAATAAATGAATGAAAATCAGATAGAAATAGCTGCTCAAATCATCAGAAATGGTGGTTTGGTGGCTTTCCCTACAGAAACAGTATATGGATTAGGTGCAAACGCACTTAATCCGCTGGCTGTTGCAAAAATTTTCGAATTAAAAGAGCGTCCTTCCTTTGACCCATTGATTGTTCATATTGCATCGATAGATGATTTGTACACATTAACCGAAAATACTGACGGGAATGTGATTCGGTTAGCCGAAAAGTTTTGGCCGGGACCTCTTACCATTGTATTGCCTAAAAGTAAGTTAGTCCCCGATATTGTTACCTCAGGTTTGAATACAGTTGGCATTCGAATGCCCGACAATGACATTGCCCTAAAACTTATCAGAGCAGCAAATTGCCCGATAGCAGCACCGAGCGCAAATAAATTTGGTCAGCTTAGCCCGGTAAGCGCTGAGCATGTAAAAAAGCAGCTTCCCAATGTCGATTATGTGCTGGATGGAGGAAATACTTCAGTAGGAATAGAATCTACTATTATATCCATCGAAGGCAACGTATGTACATTGCTTCGGCCTGGAGTTATTACAATTGCTGACATTGAAAATGCCTTGCCAGATACTTTTATTTACAGTTCAGAAAAGCCTGAAAAATTAATAGCGCCGGGTTTATTGAAAAGCCATTATTCACCGGTTAAACCATTGTATATATTAGATAAGCAGGTTTCTCACTTTCCTGAATCGTCAGGTTTCATTGTACATGAGAAAAAGGATTTTATTCCTAAAGAATCTAAAATTGTCTATACCTCACAAACCTTCAATCATCTTGAAATTGCAGCAAACTTATTCTCTGCCCTACATGCGATGGAAGATGATGAACACATAAAACAAATATTTATTGAACCTGTTCCCGAAGTAGGTTTGGGCATTGCTATTATGGACAGAATTAAAAAGGCAGCATATAAATATCAACAAAAAAAACTAAATTAACCGGAAGCCGTCACCATCCGCATAATTTGCTCTGTTGTATTTGCCAATAATTCCGACGCACGGGCTTTTGATTCTTCGAGGCTCATTGGTTGGTTTCCGATTGCGAAAATGGACGTAACTCCCTGTTTGTAAAGTTCGGTCAGATCGTCGGTTACCATTCCGGCTAAGGCAATTACCGGAACCTGGTGATTTTTGGCAAGCCGGGCTACTCCACTAATTGTTTTTCCATAAGCTGTTTGTGCGTCAATTTTTCCTTCAGCGGTAAAAATCAGTGAAGCCTGGCTGATGTGTTTTTCCAAATTGGTTAATTCGCTTACCAATTCAAATCCTGAAATCATTTCAGCTTTGCAGAATGCCATCAATCCAGCGCCCAGTCCACCTGCAGCGCCTGCTCCCGGAATTTCAGAAACATTTATTTTCATCTCCTGATGAAGAATCCGGGAAAAATGAACCATGTTTTTTTCGAGCGTTTCGAGCATTTGGGGGGTGGCTCCCTTTTGCGGGCCATATACATAAGTTGCTCCGGAAGATCCTAAAAGAGGATTCCGGACATCGCAGGCGACTGTAATTTTTGCCTCTAGCAGTTGAGGATGAACATTTGAACAATCGATGGAATGAAGCGCGCTTAAAGAACCACCGCCCAAATTCAGAGGTTGACCATCTTTATCGAACAGCCCAAACCCCAGAGCCTGTGCCATTCCTGAACCGCCATCGTTGGTAGCGCTTCCGCCAATCCCGATAATAATTTGTGTAAAACCGGCATCCAACGCAGCTTTTAGCAGCACACCAGTTCCGAAAGTGGTTGTAATTAGCGGGTTTCGTTCTTCAGGTGCAATCAATTCAATTCCTGAAGCAGCTGCCATTTCAATCACAGCGGTTTTTCCATCGCCCAAAATTCCGT
>JAUYTA010000615.1 GCA_030695265.1 Bacteroidota bacterium | reverse complement strand
AATGACCATTGAATGACAACTAATGACTATTTATGACACTCAGCAACCTGAAGTTTTGAACCGGTTGCTTTGAACTACTCTCAGCTATTCCATATCTCCCACGATTTTAATGCCTGAAGGTGTAGCATTTCCAATCCGTTTTTGGTTTTCGCGCCCTGTGCTTTTCCTTTTTTCAGGAAGAGTGTTTCGGCAGGATTGTAAACCAGATCGTACAAAATATGATCGGAAGTAATCAATTCGTAAGGAATTTCAGGGCAACTGTCCACCTTCGGAAAAGTGCCAAGTGGCGTGGCGTTGATGACAATCAGAAAGTCTTTCATCAGCGCATCGTTTAACTGATTGTATCTGATTTCCTTTTCGGCCAGATCTTCTTTGGTGGTTGCCGAAAGATATTCAATTCCCATTTTTCCGAACAAGTATTTGATGGCTTTTGAAGCTCCGCCGGTTCCCAGAATCAGCGCTTTATTGTGCTTTTCTTCCAGCATTGGGCGGAGTGAATTTTCAAATCCATACAGGTCAGTATTGAATCCTTTCAAAATCCGTTTGCCGTTGTGATAAGCTATTTTGACCGTGTTTACCGCTCCGATTTCCGCAGCTTCAGGGTCGATTTCATCCAAAAAAGGCATGATCTGCTGCTTGTACGGAATGGTGCAGTTCAACCCGCAAATATTTTTATTTCTATCAAAAATACCCGGAAATTCGCCGATGGTATCCAGTTCGAAGTTCACATATTCATGATCCGAAAGGTTGTCGTTTCTAAACTTTTCAGTAAAGAAATTCCGGGAAAACGAATGTCCCAGATGATAGCCGATAAGTCCGTATGTTTTCATGAGACCGTCTAAAGTTAAATGTTCAAAGTTTAAAGTTTGTCATGTGCAATATCATTAAAGGCTCTTTCACAATAAATGACCTCCAATAACCTGTATTCCTGCCTGCTGCGACTGATTACTGCGACTGAACACTGACCACTGTTCCTTATGCCCACTCACTCAGTTCCAGCCAGCGCATTTCTTTTTCTTCCAGCAGTTCGGTTATCGCAACATATCGGGTCGATTTTTCCTGCAACTGATTGCTTTCCAGAGTTCCTGAATTCAG
>JAUYTA010000484.1 GCA_030695265.1 Bacteroidota bacterium | reverse complement strand
CATCGGCATTCCAATAGGTATCAATAATGGCGATGCTGTATTTCATCCGGGCATCTACCATGTGCTGACGAAGCTGACGAATTTCATCCGGACTTAGCGCCAGTTGATAATTGGGTTGATGTCCAACCGGACGATAAATGTAGTACCACAAATAGGTAACTCCTTTGTCGATCAGCGAATTAATAAATTTGGGCGACATTGCCATTTTCAGGTTCGATTTGCAAACGCTGATGGCCACACCTGTAACAAGTCCGGCTTTTATGCAATTGTCGATACCCTGATTGGCCGATTGAAACACATTCTTTCCGCCACGTCGAACATCGGCAACCTCTTCATCGCCTTCGAAGCTAATGAGCGGAGTTACATTGGCGCACTGACGAAGCGTTTCAGCCACTTCAGGAGTAAGCAGCGTTCCGTTGGTAAACAACTGAAAATAGCAATCATTGTGTTTTCTGAAAATTTCAGGAAGCGGTTTGTACAGCAACGGCTCTCCGCCCAAAATTCCGAAAAAATACGAACCCATTTTCTTGGTGTCATCAATAATACGGTCAACCTGTTCCGGTTTCAACCGGCTGTTTTTCTCTTTCCCCATCACCCAGCAGCCCTGGCAATTCAGGTTGCAATCGTCGGTAACCGAAATAAAATTGAAGGCGGGGAAGAATTCCCCTTTCTTTTGCCGTTTCTGAAACCGGGCAAACGACATGGATCCTTTGATGCCCATGTTCACCACAAATTTGTACAGACATTTTTTGTCTGTCCGGAATAGTATGTTGTTTAGAAGTCCCATTAAAAAAAGTTCAAAGTTTCAGGTTTCAAGTTCAAAGTTTGCGCTTGTAATTTAGCGGATTCAGAACTTTCTTATTTCTTGTTTCTTATTTTTTATTCGATATTGGTCATTGGTTATTTTTCGTAGCATCACATGTCAATCTATTTCTGCTTTTCTTTCTCCTCCCCTTTGGGGAGGTCGGGTGGGGCTGTTTCCAGCGCTTTCTGCCTTTCAGCTTCGGCCTGTTCCATCAAACCGGTTCTGAAAATATTTCGTCTCAATGCCGAGCGTTGGTTCAAGGTCGAGATTAAACTGCTGTCCATTGCAAATTCTTTTACCCTATGCTCGGCTCCCGGTTCGGCACCTGCCAGAACACCGGTTTCTTTCAACCGTGGAAAAATGATGGCCGATGTTGGGCAGTTTCTCCCACAGGCCGGACAGTTGTTCTTGCAAGCCAGCGGATTCACCACCTTTAGTTCTTTATTGCCAAAAGTATAAACGCCAAACAAGCAGAATTTGAAGCATTTTCCGCAATCAATGCAAAGTGGCTGATCGATCACCGGATACCATGCCGGAACATCCAAACCGCTTTCTATTAACGTTTCAGTAGCTTTCCCTTCGGAAAACGAAAAATCATTCCGGAGTTTCGATTCAATTTCCAGAGAAGAAAGTTCCCTGAAATTCAGCACCTCCAAACATGAAAGTTCCAGATCGTTTTGTGCGAGTAGATTTTTGATTGCACGGGGATAACAGGCTACCATTATTTTGCGGTCGTATTTCAGATCGATTGCCCGGATAAAATCCTTTCGGTTCAGCACAATTCCGCAGAAATCATCCAACTGAAATAAATCAACATCGAGAGACTCCAACATCAATTTGATTTGGTCAGACTTTTCCGAAGAAATTACACCTGCACCACAATTGCAGAATAGAATACACGATTTGCCCATAAAAACATCCGGATTTGGAATTCAGCTTAAATAAACCAAAAATAGTTCCGACTGAAAAGCAGAATGACCGTTAAAATGAGTTTGTTAACAAACATTAGAGAAATTAGCCTGACAATTACTGTTCAAGGATTTTTCGGAAGTAATTTCCGAATTGTTTATCTTCGTATTCAAAACCAACTTTTTAACTTTCTTCAGGAAAAATGGAACACAAAATCGCCTTAACCCAATTGCCCAACATCGGCAAAGTGGCAGCAGAAAAACTCATTCAGGTAGAAATTACCACCCCCGAAGCACTGAAAGCTGTTGGCAGCGAGAAGGCTTTTATCCGTATTCAAACCATCGACGAAACAGCTTGCCTGAGCATGTTACAAGCACTAGAAGGAGCAGTGCAGGGAATGCGCTGGCACAATCTTTCCAAAGAGCGAAAGGAAGAATTGAAGCAGTTTTTTCACATAAGGAGAATTTAGAAGGTGTTCAGTCGCAGTTTCCAGTCTCAGGGCTTGCACTACTGAACACTGAGACTGAACACTGCATACTTCCTATGTCGGCGGATGCAACCGTTTCTGAAACCATACACGAACTGACTTCATCTTTTCCAACTGACTGGCTGGAACATGACGACGACAAGTGGAGTGTTCTTCACTGTCCTCGGGCGCTCCCCAACGGATTTCGGTGCCATCGTTCGGATTGTAAGCCATTTCAAATGCATCACGCCTCTTTAATATTTCACTAATTGTCAGAACCTGATCAGTTCCATTGCTTCGGGTATAAGTAATAGAAAGTTCTGTCAACTTCTTATTCAGGAGATTTAATAGATTTTCTTTGACCTTTTCAGGAGATTGCAGCATGGGTATTTTATAATCGTCGGGCGAGCGCATCACTTTGTCCGGAAAATCGAGAACGGCATCCATCGCGATTAGGAGGCGCAAATCACGGTTTGGGGTCGAAAAATCTTCCCAAACGCCACCCGTCTGAAACACTCCCGCAGCCCGACCCGGCATCGGAATAACTGTCCCCGGATGTGCTTTCATGTATTTTTCGCCATTTTCAACCGATGTAACCCGCACAACAAGCTGTTCGTGCAATGCTTTTATCAAATCGAGCATTGCCATTTCAGGATCAAGTGGTTCCGGATTAATGATCTGTTCCATCGTGTGATAAAATAAATTGCTTTCCATTCCCTTTTGCTGAAGTGAAAATGGCAGCAGTCCCGATTCACCGGTGATCTCTTCGGTTTTCAAAAGCCTGAGTTTGCCTTCGGTTACAACAATTGGCCTGAATGCCTTAAATCCGGGTTCGCCAATCACTTCCGCTTCGTTCGTATTGAATAAAAAATTTCCTTTCCAGAAACGTTTAATCCCGACTGTTCCGTCAGGCTGTGCATCAACAGAAAGCAGCACTCCCGGACTATCGTCTGTTTGAGGCAACCGACCAACCAGAATGAGCGTGTGTCCATAAGGATCGGCATATACAATTCCCGGGCGAATGGCCTCCTTGCTAAGCGAAACCGGATAATAATCAGACTTTTCGTTGGCCAGAGCGGTTCGGGCAGTTCCTGAATGAACTCCATTCATCACCATTCTCGCAAATGTGTTGAATTTCTGAATCGGATTTGATTTAGAAATGATTACCTCATTGGTGATCCATCTTCCGGTTTTGGGTGCACGTCCCAAACCTCCCCGGTCAGACTCGTGGTAGCCAAACGGAAGACCAAGCTTCCAGGCAAAATAAGCCCGCAGAAAATAGGGGTTATCGGCACAATCGGGTTCCATCAGCACTTTGATTTTGCCTGAAGCATCATCTTCACCCAAAGAGTGGTGGTTAAATAGAAAATTGAGTTCCTGATTTTGAGTAATTTCATTCAGGGCGCCCCACGACGAACGCTCATCTGCTCCCTGAAACAAGGCATTTACCCACGCCGAATAAAGCGCTTCCGTTTTGGCGTTCCAACCTTGTTTTGTTTTCCAAACTGACTGTGATGCTGAAATCGTTGGCTTCCCGGTTACCGTAAATTCAAGACTTTCGGTCGTTGTTTTGGTTTGAAAAGTAACCTTATAATTGCCTTCTGTTCCGGCAACAAATTCATCAATCCGCCAAAAAGGCAATCCGGTTCCGTTTCTGCTTTTCGCGGTTTCAATTTCTCCGGAAGGACTGTTGACCTCTATTTTTGCTTTCCGGATACTTTTACCGCCAGTTACCATCACACGGAATACCTGCCCGGGAAGGGGATTTTCAGGAGAAACCAAAATAGCATTTACCTGCTGGATTTCCGGGGAGTCGTCGATCTCTTCTGCCGTAACTACGAGCGAATCGTCCTGTTTTGTATTCTTGTCAGGGGAAGGACGGCTACCGCAAGAATAAAGTCCAACTGTCAGGATAACCTGAATAACGATCAGCCACAAACGAAATGGTCGGGAAATAAAAGTCTTCATATTAATTTTTTCAGGTCTCAAAGATAAGTGTACAATTTCTTTATACTTAAATCGATTTCAGAATTAACCGACTTTCAGGAAGATTCTTTAGTTTTGTTGTAAAATGATTTTGACTGAAAAACAAATCATTCATGAAAATCGAGATAATATACTTTATATGATTACCCACAAATTAGCTAAGTTTGTAAAAACGAAATAACATGACTGTAAGAGAATTAAAGAAAAAATTAATCCGTAAAATTGACCAATCGGATGACAGTGAACTATTGGAAGAAATGTACCGTTTGATATCCAATGAAGAGTCAGATTCAAGTATTTATGAACTGTCAGAAGAACAAATTAGTGCGGTGGAAGAAGGACAGCTTCAATATAAGAATGGCCAGATTTTGACAGATATTCAGGCTGATAAAGATATTGAAGAATGGATTCATTTATGAAATATCTACTGAATAAATCATTGTATTAAGTAATGAGAACAATTAGATGTCGTATAATTGAATTTGAACGATTAAAAATGGGACGCGGATTTCCGCTGATATAGCGGATTTAAAACGGATTTCAATTCCGACAAGTCGGAATGATTTTCAGATACTTATGTTCTTATCATTCATGCTTGCATGAATATAAAATCAGTCCTCAATCCGTTTAAATTATTTTCAGCGTTTATCCGCTTAATCTGCGGGAATCCGCGTTCTATTCTTTTTTTGATATACGACATTATATTTGTCCAATTACTTCTCGGTCTGGGATTGCCGACAAAAACCAATCAAGCTATAATTCAATGTTGTCTTTGTGTTAAGTCGGGCTAATATTCAGGAGTTTAAAAACCAAACTACTTTCGTTTAGAAAATTAAATTACCTTTGCGCCCAGATTTTAGGGGTCGGTTAATTTCCTTTTTGCCTGGTTTAGGGCAGGAGCATCTAACTGTCTCCTTCCATTAACAGGGTCAGCGTTTTGCTGATTCACAATTTAAAAGGAATTAATATGACATTTGAAGAAACTGGCCTAAAGCCGGAAATCTTAAAGGCGATCGCTGAAATGGGATTCGAAAATCCTACGCCTATTCAGGAGCAAACTATCTCGCACCTGATTTCATCAACCAGTGATTTAGTGGCTTTGGCCCAAACCGGAACCGGCAAAACCGCCGCATTCGGACTCCCGGTTATCAACAATACCTCAATGCAAATCAAAGAGGTTCAGACGTTGATCTTGTGTCCAACCCGTGAGTTGTGTCTGCAGATCACCCGCGACATGGATAAATACTCGAAATACATTCCAGGGTTCAAAACAATTCCGGTGTATGGTGGCGCCGACATTACCAAACAAATCAGAGAACTGAGAGCCGGTGGACAAGTTGTAGTTGGTACTCCCGGACGTGTGCATGATTTGATCCGCCGTAAAATGCTGAACATCTCTGCAATTCGCTGGATGATTCTTGACGAAGCCGACGAAATGCTGACAATGGGTTTCAAAGAAGAACTGGACGCCATTTTGTCAACCACTCCAAAAGAAAAACAAACACTGCTGTTCTCGGCTACCATGCCAACCGAAATTGCCTCCATGAAATCCAATTATCTTAAAGATGCAATTGAAATTTCAGTAGGAAAAAGAAATGCAGGCGCCGAAAACGTTGAGCACCATTATTACATGGTTCAGGCCAAAGATAAATACGAAACATTAAAACGTATTGCTGATAATTATCCCGACTGCTACGCGATTGTTTTCTGCCGCACCAGAATGGAAACCCGTGATGTGGCCGAACAATTTATGGCCGACGGATACAATGCCGATGCTTTGCATGGCGATCTTTCGCAGGCACAACGCGACCAGGTAATGGCCCGTTTCCGTGGAAAACAATTGCAAATGCTGGTTGCTACCGATGTGGCTGCCCGCGGACTGGATGTAACTGAACTGACCCACGTAATCAATTACTCTTTGCCTGACGATCATGAGGTGTATATTCACCGCAGCGGACGTACCGGAAGAGCTGGCAAAAGCGGCATCTCTGTTTCAATTATTAACCTGAAAGAAACAGGCCGTTTGAAACAAATCGAAAAAATTGCACGGAAGAAATTCGAACGGAAAATGGTTCCGGGCGGAGACGAAATCTGTGAAAAACAATTGTTTCACCTGATTGACCGTGTACAGAAAGTTGAAATCAACGAAACTCAAATTGACAAATACCTTCCGCAGATTCTTGAAAAATTTGAGGGAATGAGCCATGACGACATCGTTAAACATTTCGTATCGCTCGAATTCAACCAATTGCTTGATTATTACAAAAATTCACGCGACCTGAATGTGAGAGCTGAAGGCCTGCGCGATTCTTTCCAGCGCAACGACCGCGGAAGCGACCGTGGTGGAGACAGAGGTGGCGATCGTATGAATTTCACCAAACTGTTTATCAACGCCGGAAAAAAACAAAACCTGAACGCATCAGGATTGATCGGGCTGATCAACCAATATTCAAACCGCAGGAACGTTGAAATCGGAAAAATTGATATTCAGCGCAAATTCTCCTTTTTTGAAATTGACAGCAGTTTCGAAAAGGATCTTGTAAATGCGATGAACAACGAAGTAATTGAAGGCCATGTCATCAATATCGGCAAGGTTGAATCGACTGCCGACATGCAACCACGCGAAAGCGGATCATTCCGCAGAGAAGGTGGCGGCGGCTACAATGGCGGTGGCGGTTTTGCCGGCGGACGTCGCGAAGGCCGCAGAGAACCAGCATTCAGCGACAGAGGTGGCGACAGAGGCGATCGTCCAAGACGTAGAAGAAACTAAGAAGTTTAAAGTTCAAGGTTCAAGATTTAAATTTTGTGAAGGATTAATTATCCATTTTCAATTAATCTTAAATTCATTGGGAACTTTGAACTGATCCATAATTTAAAATCCCCATTTCAGGTTAGCTTAACTTGAAATGGGGATTTTTGTTGATGTTGCTCCTTTAAAAAGTTCTCCTCATTTATCGATGAAATAGGCCTTTTGTTTCTGAAAGTTGTTAATCTGTGATTTGAATGAAGGTAAAAAAGTGACGAGTTCTTCAATTTTACTGGTCCGACAGTTGAATACGACAACGGTTACAGGATATTGATCAAGGTTTTGTTGAAACATTAAGTTCTTGTCAATGGTAAGCAAGATGTCAAAATTATTCTCAACGCAAAAAGTCATTAACTTTCCATTTTTTATCCCACTCAGGTCCAATTCCATGACTGTCAGGACTTCATATTCTTTCAAATGATCTTTTAAACGCTTGGTAACACACTCGTCAAGCAATATTTTCATGTAGAATGTTGGTTGAGGTTTCAATTAATTTTTGAGACATTTCGAGAACTCTTACCACCTGATTCTTGCTTACGCCTTCAAAATCTTCAAGAAAGATTTCGATGGTATCCCCTGTTTCCAGATAATCAAAAAGATTTTTTATTGGGACCCTTGTTCCAAAAAATACAGGCGTACCGCCTAAAATATCGGGATCAACATTTATTACTCGCCCTTCCATTTTGTTCGAATTAATTTTCAAATTTAATCAATTTTCTGATATTCGATTCTTCAGATCCATTTGTTCGTGATTGGCAACTGTCTATTTTCACTTGTTTTACTGAATGATCTAAAGCGTTTCCATCAGCTCATCTGTCATTTCAAGATTGTGATAAACGGCTTGTATATCGTCATCTTCTTCAAACAAATCGATGAGTTTCATTGCTTTCCGGGCACTTTCAAGATCGAGTGTTGTGGTTTCTTTCGGGATACGCTGTAATCCGGCGCTTTCCGGTTCGATGTTCAGCGCTTCCAGCTTTTTCATCATCGAACCAAAGTTTTCCATGGCGGTGGTAACGGTAAGATAGCCATCTTCCAACTGCATATCTTCGGCGCCTGCTTCTATCATTTCCATTTCAAAATCATCGGCATCGAGCGTACCTTGCGGAATGGTAAAAATCCCTTTTCGGTCGAATATAAAACTCAATGAACCATTGGTACCAAGGTTGCCGTTGTTCTTATTGAAATAACTCCGGACGTTCGCAATCGTTCGTTGCTGGTTATCGGTTGTGGCTTCGAGAAAAACAGCCACACCGCCATTGGCATAACCTTCAAATGTGCATTCGATAAATGAAGCCGAATCTTTATCCGTTCCTTTACTGATGGCACGATTGATATTGTCCTTTGGCATACTTACCCCTTTGGCATTCGCAATGGCTACCCTGAGGCGTGGATTGCTGTCAGGATCGGTGCCGCCTTCCTTTACTGCAACGGTAATTTCTTTCACTATTTTGGAGAACACTTTGGATCGTTTCGAATCGATGCCTCCTTTTTTGCGTTTAATGGTTGACCATTTACTGTGTCCCGACATACTTATTTGTATTATATTACTATTTGGACAAAGTTAATGCATTGATCTTATAAAAAAGGTATTCCATCGGGTGATTTATTTTCTAATCCGCTAATATTCAAGTCCAATAAGGCTATATGCTGCAATTTTTCCATTTTGGTATAATATTGGAGCAAACAACTTATTGTGTTCTTCCAGAAAAATATCTATATCAGCAACATATTTCTCAAATTCATAAACCTTATCATTTGCGACACTAAACTTAAACGACTTGCCCGTGGTGAAATCATGATATTCCCATTCACTAATTATTCTCACATACAGATTGGTCCAGGGTATATTCAGTTTGTGAATTACTGTAAAGGGAGCTGGTAAATTATTATCAATATACTTAAAAGTGTTACTTGCAACATCATAGCTTCTCTTTTGTACTCTCAATTTTGTCAGAAGAAGTAATCCGTCAACATTGTATTTTACTTTTAAGTCCATCAAAATAGCAGTATTCGGACGTTTGACAAAAAAGATTTCATCAATGATTCTTACATCTGATTTTGCTTCAACATTCAATATCAATCCTTCAAGGCAGTCCTCAAAATAGGCAGTATCAGTCTTTAGATTAAAGTTACTCGCTACCAGCAAATTGGTTTGTAAATCAATATTTGGGTAACCGTTTAGTGGTTCACTTAAATAGTAGTTCGTTTTACATGAAAATGCAATGAATGAAACGAAAATGAATAGAATTGTTCTCATAAAAACAAGAGGTAAAAAATGCCTGTCAATATAATCCCTTTTACGTCATAGCGGATTGCAAACTATTAACCATCACCAAATGTAAATTATTTTTCTGATCTTTCACTTATATTAAGCAGTTATATTTTACTTCTTTGAATCCTGTCAGTTATTGAAAACCTTATCAGAATTGGAGTATTTGAAATCTCTGTCGCCACTCGTCATGTTATGATTTTCGCCGCCATGCTAATAGAAATGCTTGCCATGGGTGATATTATCAGGCCATGGGAGAAGTAATAGCCGTCCTGTTAGACATGGGCATTGTTTTCAGAACAAAAACACCCGAAAACTTAGTGAATTGTTTCCGGGTGTTTCAAACGATTAATGGACTGTTACTGATGTTATAGTTGAGGTTTATGCTTTACAGTCCCTCTGATATTTTGATTGTTTTTTGACGATGCTAAAGAGCCGGTGCGCAATTTTCTCCAGAATGTCTGCGAGTCCATTACCTTACCCTCTTCAGCATCTTTTAAACCTGCAAGTATTTGTTTTTTTTGCCTAGTTGGGAGTTCCTCCCACCAATCTTTTTTGTCTCTTGAAACTCTTAATCCATCAAGAAAATAAATAAGATCGGAATCTGAAAGTTGATTAATCCAAGCGATCAAATCAAGTTTTATTCCATTTAATTCAGCTGTAGACATTTTTTTGTTTTTTTTGTATCCAAATTTATAGAAAAACAAATCAAAATTTTCACTTGCTGAAAACTTTAATAATTTCAGGTTCCAAATTCCAGAAACATACTTGAAATTTTGGAACCTGAAACCTGGAACTTCCTTTACAGCTTCAACCTCTTGATAAACTCGTTAATATCGAAATTCAATTTGATTTTTGGCAGCCTGAACCTTCCTCCCGGCTGTTCTTTCGCTACTGAATAAATCTCGTCGATGATCGTTTTGTATTTCGCCGCAACGTAATTTCTTTTCAGCTTTAAAGTTGGCGACAACTCGCCGGTTTGCGGGGTCCACTCGTCACTCACCAGCCTGAACCGTTCAATTTCTTCGTGTTCGCCCAAAGTTTTGTTGATGGCTACCACTTCTTTCTGAAGCTGGGCAAGTACTTCAGTATTTTGTATCAACTCTTCATTGTCCTGAAACAGTATTTTCCGGTGACTGCACCATTCGTGCAAATAACTAAAATTGGGAGAAATCAATGCACTGGCAAATTTCTCGCCTGCCCCGATCACCATAATCTGTTCAATAAAAAACGAAGCTTTTAGCTTATTTTCAATCATTTGCGGTGCAATATATTTCCCTCCTGAAAGCTTGAACATTTCCTTTTTACGGTCGGTAATCTTCAGATATTTCCCATCTTCCAGAATCCCGATATCGCCGGTATGGAACCATCCTTCCTCATCAATCACTTCCGCAGTCAGTTCAGGCTCTTTGTAGTAACCTTTCATTACACCGGGCCCTTTGCAAAGGATTTCGCCATCGTCGGCAAATTTCAACTGCACATTGCTCAAAACCTCTCCGACCGTACCAATTTTCATGGCCTTGGTTTCAGGATTATTTACCGCAATTACCGG
>JAUYTA010000482.1 GCA_030695265.1 Bacteroidota bacterium | reverse complement strand
GCCATCGGGATTATATTTGTGTACCTTACTCCGGGATACGCGCCCAACCTGATGAGTTATCTTTTCGGAAGCATCCTCACTGTTTCAACTGGCGAAATCTGGCTGATGCTGGCGCTGGCTATCATTATCATTTTGTTCTTTACGCTCTTTTACAGAACCATTCTGTACATCGCATTCGACGAAGATTTTGCCAAAACTTCTGATTTACCTGTTGGTTTGTTTAATTACCTGCTGATGATCCTGATCTCACTCACCATTGTTCTGAATATCCGGGTGGTAGGAATTATCCTGATTTTATCGCTGTTAACCATTCCGCAAGCCACTGCCAACCTTTTCACCCGCGATTTTGGACGAATGATGTTTTATTCCGTAGGTTTTGCTTTTCTGTCCTCATTTATCGGTTTGCTTGTTTCTTATTTTGCCGACATTCCTTCAGGAGCCACCATTATTTTTACCCAGGTGATTTTGTTTGGTCTGGTTAAGATGCTTAAATTTATTCCAATTCGCTCAAAGAATTGATAATGAATCAAAGAAAAACAAAAAAGTTTGTCATTAACTAAAATTTTATATATTTGTTTGATTAGGAATTTTTACCACCCTATATTTGCAACCTCAAATAAGTGAGCTATTTAAAAACTAAATCAGAACACAATCTTTTATCAGCAGAAATACTGATTAGCAATGGCCTTCACGCACCAAGTGTCCATTGTGCTTATTACAGTTGCTTTCAGTTGAGTAAATATGCATTGAAAGAATTCTCCGGGATTGACTATCAGAAACAGGAAGAAGAATTAAATAAGCTAAAACAGGCAGGAACAGGGAGAATTGGAATACATGAATTTGTAATAAAGCGATTAGGAACTGAAATTAAAAACTATTCAAATGAAGCCTTTCTCATTTATACTAATAATATCAGACTATTAAAGACTTTTAGAATCAAATCCGATTATCTGGATAAACCTATAACAGATGAACAAAGCAAGGAATCCTTACGTTTATCAAACGAGATTGTTCAATTATTAAAATCTAAATGCCATTTATGAATAGTAAAGAATATATTAAAACAAAACTTCAGGAGTTATTAAGACTTTATCCTCAGATAACCTTCTATTATCAATTTGATGAAATTAATAACTTACACATAGTCCAGGTTGATCCCAAGGACGAATTTGATTCAAATGTTGCTTTTAGAAATGATGAGGCAGAATTAATTTTTGATTTTGATAATTTATTTTTTCCTGAAAGCATTTTATTTATTTGTGAAAATTTACTCGTTACATTAGATTCTCCTGAATTTATTCTTAAAAATTATACATCTGTTGTGATGGATGATGTTTTGTTGAAATACAACTATGTGGGTATTAAGGACAAAGAATACCTCAGTGGTGAAAATAATTACGCATTAGCAGCATAGAGTTATGTCAGAAGCAATAAAGTCAGCATTTAAGTTTGAGAAATATAGTATTCTACGATCTGTTATAAATCGAAAATCAGATGAAACTCCAAAATCTCTACAAATAGGTTTTGAACCAAAAGGCACTCATTTTAAGAATGATGGCAGGTTTGAACTTTCTCTTAAAGTACGTATTGAGGATGAAAGCAAGAATTTACAGGTTGAAGTAGATTCTATTGCAACCTATGTTTTAGAAGGTGAAGTTTCCGACAAAATGCTTAACACTTTTTTCTATATTAATGCTCCGGCAATTCTATTTCCATACATTAGGGCATACATTGCTACCTTGACTACTTTATCAGGAATGGCGCCTATAAATCTTCCAACATTGAACCTGACTCAGTTAGCTCCTGAACTTGAGAAAAATACACATTGGGTTTAATACCAATTAACGGTGACTCCCATAATTGAAAATCCGATCACAATTACCTGCTCCCATTGCGGAAAATCATGGGACAAAAAACAGCTGGAACGCTCGTGCAGCAATTGTTTTGCCTGCACCGGATGTGAGGCATACATTTGCGCAGAGTGCCGATACGAAATTGTGGTGGTTCCGATAAAACCCATGAAGAAAAATTAGATACTGAAATTTTAAGTGTTACGAATACATTTTAGAATGTAGAGCCATAAAAATGTTATATTCGACGTTGAAAAAAATGTATTGCTTTCTAACTAACACACAAGACTAATCCTTTCCCCAAATGAGGGTTAACGAGATCAAACCTATTACTGATCAGAGCCTTGTTGAGAGTATCAAAAACTCTAATGAGGGAGTTTTCGAATTGGTATTTAATTTTTACTATTCGGGTTTGGTTGTGTATGCCGACCAGATTATTAAGAATACCACCATTTCGGAAGATATTGTGCAGTCTGTTTTTATGAAATTGTGGGAAAACCGTGAAACCATCGATATTCGATCCTTCCGTTCTTACTTCATTCAATGTGTGAAAAATCGCTGTATTGATCATCTTCGCAGTCAGCAAGTTAAAAACAAGTTTGATAACCGCGCTCCTGAATCAGATCTTCTTGTGATGGACGAGGATCTTTGGACAAAAGCAGAACTTTCCGAACTGATTGAGCAGTCGGTTGAAAGCCTTCCTCCACGTTGTCGCGAAATTTTCAGGATGAGCCGCTACGAAAATCTTAAAATTGCAGAAATTGCTGATCAACTTAAGATCTCGAAACGTACCGTTGAAACCCAGATTAGTAAAGCGCTTAAAATACTTCGCGTTAAACTCATTGATTATCTTTCTCTTTTGGCACTCATCTTTTTTTCGTAACCATGATACGTGTATTGTGTTTCTTGTTCGTCTAATAAATACAAATTCAAAAAATGCAGAAGGAAATATTCGATATTGATCAACTCATTGCAAGTCGTTTGCTGGGAACAATTACCCGGGACGATGACCAGTTGCTCGATGATTGGATCGCCGGGAAGGTTGAAAATCAACGATACTATTCAGAACAAAAAAGATTGTGGAATCTGTTTGAGATGCATCAGAAGATGCAGAAAATAGATGAACGTAAAGCCTACCAGAAAATATCGGCTCAATTATTTAAGCCTAAAAGGATTAATCTATTCGCTTATATTCAGCGAATTGCAGCTATTTTATTGCTCCCCGTGATCATTGTCTCAGCATATTATATCTTTTCAGAAAAAACCAGCCGGAAACAACATGCGATGGTTTACAATACTGCCGAAACCCCGCTTGGAATGCGCTCCAGCCTGATTTTGCCCGATGGAACCAAAGTATGGCTCAATGCCGGCAGTAAAATAAGTTACCCCATCCTTTTTTCCGATAAATTCCGCGCAGTAAAACTGGAAGGTGAAGCTTATTTTGAAGTGGTAAAAGATAAAAAATGGCCTTTTATGGTTCAGGCAGGAAATATGCATGTACTTGTTAGTGGTACTACTTTTAATTGCAACGCCTATCCTGAAAATGACCTGATTGAGACTGTATTGGTGGAAGGTCAGGTTACAGTAGGAAACGAGAGCGCGACAACAACTAAAGAGCTATTGCCTGACGAGTTGGCGATTTTC
The DNA here is from genome assembly GCA_030695265.1 of Bacteroidota bacterium. Lineage (GTDB taxonomy): Bacteria > Bacteroidota > Bacteroidia > Bacteroidales > Prolixibacteraceae > Aquipluma. The sequence goes on along the minus strand of JAUYTA010000482.1, from coordinate 10,570 downwards.
AGTAAAAGTAGTCAGCAAATGAACAAAACAAAAATAAATCCAGAAAAATACATTGCATGGAAAAGTGGCAAGCTCATGTTCAGGGAGGATAAGATGAACTTGGTTGTTGAAAAACTTGAGCGATGGTACAATGTGGAATTTGAAATAAAGGACAAAGAAATTGCTGATTATGTATATACAGCAACGTTTATCGACGAAAGTCTGGATCAGGTACTGAAAATGTTATCGCTTTCAGCGCCAATCCGTTATTCTGTATCCGTTAGGAGCAAGCTGGGTGATCAGACCTTTGAAAAACAAACAGTTAAGCTGTATAAGAAATCGAAAATTTAATCATTATAAAAACTGAACAAATATGAAATAAAAAAAGAGAAGAAATGTTGCAACCATCTCTTCTCCAATTAATTAATAAATATTGCCAATTTATTAACTGTAATCAAATCAAAAGTATGAAAAAAAATCTGTTATTAAACAGAGTACGAGGCTATTTTGCCTTTAACTCAAAAGTTTTAAGGGTTATGAGACTTACATCTTATCTCGTGTTACTAACTATTTTCCAGGCTTTTGCCGGAAACTCTTACTCGCAAACCACGCGGCTGAGCTTTAAAATGAACGATGCCAAGGTTAAGGAAGTGTTAAGCGTTATTGAGGAAAAGAGTGAATTCTATTTCCTTTTCAACAGTAAACTGGTTGATGTTGACAGGAAAGTTGATATCAATGTTTCCAATCAGCAAGTCGACAAAATCCTGAACAATTTATTCGCAGGGTACAATGTTGGTTACACAGTAATCGACCGTCAGATCATTATCCAGCCTACGGAAGTTGTGATGGAAAGCCTTTTGGCGCAACAACGAGTAATATCAGGAGTTGTAAAAGATGAAAACGGAGAACCTGTTCCGGGAACCAGCGTTGTTGTTAAAGGTACCACACGTGGTGTAATGACCGGCATCGATGGAAAATATCAACTTGGACTGAATGACGGCGACAAAGTTCTTGTTTTTTCATTCGTTGGAATGAAAACACAGGAAGTAACCATCGGTAACCAACTTACCATCAATGTTACGATGGCTCAGGAAAGCTTTGGTATTGAAGAAGTTGTAGCCATTGGTTACGGTGTTCAGCGAAAAGTAACTTCAACCGGTTCTGTCGTTTCTTCCAAAGGATCAGAGCTTGAAAAATCGCCGGGAACTAATTTAACCAATAATTTGGTTGGACGTATGCCAGGACTGGTAGCTGTTACAAGAAGCGGTGAACCGGGTGCCGATGGTGCAACGTTGCGCATCCGTGGTTCAAATACACTGGGCGACAATAGTCCTCTGGTGGTTGTCGATGGTGTTGCAAACCGCGGCATGGAACGAATTAATCCGAGTGACATTGAAACTGTTACCATTCTGAAAGATGCTTCTGCAGCCATTTATGGGTCGCAAGCTGCAAATGGTGTAATCCTGATAACTACCAAACGCGGTAGTCTTGGTAAGCCCAAAGTGACCATAAACATGAACCAGGGTTTTAACCAACCTACCCGAATTCCTGAAATGGCCGATGCTGCCCAATATGCTACCATGCTGAATGAAATTAATTATTATAAGAGCTATAATGCTAAAACAGGCTTATACTCAGCAGGCAGAAATACAAAGTATTCAGCTGATGATATTCAGAAATACAGCGATGGATCTGATCCATGGGGACACCCAAATACAGATTGGTTTGCTGAAGTTTTTAAAGACTGGTCGAGCCAAAATCAGCAAAATGCTTCTATTTCAGGAGGAACTGAAAACATGAGATATTTCATTTCGCTGGGTGCCAAGTTTGAAGACGGCTATTATCACAACAGTGCCACCAACTACAAACAGTACGATTTCCGCACGAACATTGATGGAAAGGTAAACAAATACATTGATCTTGCATTTGATGTTGCCGGTAGGGAAGAATTGAGAAATTATCCAACCCGTTCTGCCGGTTCAGTTTTCCGCATGCTGATGCGGGGTAAACCAAATATGCCTGCCTACTGGCCTGACGGAACTCCCGGACCGGACATTGAATATGGCGACAACCCGGCTGTCACAACCACTTCAGCTACCGGATACGATATGGACAAAAGGTATGTACTTGAAAGTAATTTGCGCACAGTTATTGCAATCCCATGGGTTCGCGGATTATCTGTTACAGCCAATGGTTCTTTTGATAAAACTTTCAGGTTCCACAAAAAATTCGAAACACCATGGTATTTATATACCTGGGATGGCAATGCTGACCATGTAGTTACAAAAGGCAAAAGAGGCCTTGATGCGCCACAGTTGTCTCAGGACATGGCCGATGGTCAGTCGATCACTGTAAATGCCTATGCGACTTATGAAACGAAAATACTGGATATTCACAGTGTTAAATTAATGGCTGGCGCTGAAAGACGAAGCGGGCACAATGATGTTTTCAGCGCGTTCCGGAAAAATTATATTTCGGCTGCTGTTGACCAGTTATTTGCCGGCGCTTCAGACCAATACATGTCAAATGACGGTTCTGCAAGTCAGAATGCTTATCAGAGTTATTTTGGACGTGTAAATTATGACCTGAGCCAAAAATACATGGCTGAGTTTGTTTGGAGATACGATGGTTCATACCGATTCCCTACCAGCAAGCAATTTGGCTTCTTCCCCGGTGTTTCTGCCGGATGGCGTATTTCAGAAGAAAATTTCTGGAAAGAAAATGTGGCAGTTGTTAATGACCTGAAAATTCGCGGATCGTGGGGACAAACCGGAAATGACCGTATTGCTGATTATCAGTATCTGGCTACGTACGGGTATTTAAGCGGCAGATCTTATGTGTTCGGATCAAGTGAGAACAAGCTTCTGAATGAAACAAAAATACCGAATCCAAATGTAACATGGGAAGTTGCCAATCAGGCAAATATTGGTTTCGATGCCCTTTTACTCAATAGTAAATTGTCGTTTTCTGCCGATTATTTTAACAATGTGCGGACACAGATTCTTATAACAAGAAATGCATCTGTACCAAATTCAACCGGTTTAACCTTACCTCCTGAAAATATTGGTAAAGTTCAGAACAGGGGTTTTGAAGCAGTAATTGGATACCATGACAATTTAGGAGATCTTGAATATGATTTATCGGTAAATGGCAGTTATTCGAAGAATAAAATTGTTTTCTGGGATGAAACACCAGGAATCCCTGATTACCAGCAATCAACAGGCAGACCAATGGGTTCTTCCTTGTATTACGAAGCAATAGGCATTTTTAAAGATAAGGCTGCAGTGGATGCTTATCCTCATTGGGCTAATGCTCAACCAGGCGATATCATTTTCAAAGATGTGAATGATGATAAGGTGATAAACGGATTAGACCGGGTAATGAACGAAAAGAATAATTTTCCGCGGTTTATTGGCGGTTTCACTGCTAACCTGAAATACAAACAGTTTGATTTGGCAATGCTTGTTCAGGGTGCAGCCGGTGCCATGCAATATATTTCAGCAGAATCAGGAGAAATTGGCAACTATTACAAAGAATTTGCCGATAACCGATGGACTCCTGAAAATACAGATGCTACCTTCCCAAGAACATTTAACCGTGACGAAGAATACTGGAGAAGCCAGGGAAATACTTTTTGGCTGAGAAGCACCGATTATATCCGTTTAAAAAACCTTGAAATTGGATATAGTTTGCCATCGACTGCAAATGCAGTATTGGGTATTGAGAACCTTCGTATTTATTTGAATGGTCTAAACCTGCTGACCGTTGACAAAGCGAAAATTATTGATCCTGAAACTACAGCCGGAACTTCCTATGCTCCTCAAAGAGTTATTACAGCCGGATTAACTTTAACATTCTAAAAAAGAAATAACTATGAAAAAGATATTTAATATATTGATGATTGTATCGGTCATCTCATTCGTTTCCTCCTGTACAAATACGGAAGATTTTTTGGACAAAAAACCGTTGGGCGATTATTCCGAAATAGATGTTTGGAGCGACCCGAACCTTATTGAAACATTTGTTAACAGCATGTACCGGAATGCCCTGGGTCTCCCTTTCAGTATCGAGCGACTTTCGGATTATTCAGATGAATCTCATTTTACACCAGATTGGGGAGTAACAGACTTTAACAAATCACTAATTACCTCTGACGGGCTGATGGGCTGGGAAGTAAATTGGGCGACACCGCATACTTTACATTTCCGTTGGGATCCGTTATATTCAAATGTACGGCGTTGCAATATTTTCTTCTCGAAAATTAATAAAGTTGTTGGAGAAAAAGCTACGATCGACAATTTAAAAGGACAAGCCTATTTTTTACGTGCATGGACCTATTTCTATCTGACCAACCTATATGGAGGAGTTCCGATTATTACCAAAGTTTATGGGCTGACTGATGAATTTAATGTTCCTCGCGACAGCTACGAAAACTGTATCAAGTTTATTGTTGGGCAAATTGATTCAGCAGCGATGAATCTTCCGGTGGCTTATGCAACCAATGGCCGGATAACCAAAGGAGCTGCATTGGCTCTTAAATCAAGGGTTTTACTTTATGCTGCCAGCGATTTGCATAACTCAGCTAAAAATACTGTTGTTACCAGCGGATTCTCAAAACCAGATCTATTAGGTTATACTGGTGGTGATGCTACTGCCCGTTGGACAGCTGCAAAAAATGCAGCCAAAGCAGTTATTGATTTGGGTAAATATAAATTATACAAACCAGCTCCTGCAGCAACTGATTCTGTAGCCCTTAATTTTGTTGAATTGTTTACTTCAAAAGGAACTGATGAAGATATCTTACTGCAATTCTTCACTCCTAAAACCGATGAAAGTTGGAATGGTTATAATCCTGCCCTGTACAGCGGCCCAAATGGTTACCATAACTGGGGGAACAACTGTCCGCTTGGAGATTTGGTTGATGACTATGAAATGAAAGACGGAAGCAAGTTTAATTGGAATAATCCGGCACACAAAGCAAATCCATACCTAAAACGTGATGCGCGTTTGTATGCTACCATTCTGTATGAGGGAGTACAATGGAGAAAACGTCCGGATGATGCTTTGAAAATTGACCCATTCAGCAAAATTCAGGTTGGTCGCGTTTATGATTCATCAGGCAAAATGATCAAAGCCGGTTTGGATACCCGTGAAGGTCCGATTGAAGACTGGAATGGTGGAAAAACAGGATACTATGTTCGGAAATGGAATGATCCTTCCATCGATCCACAGTATGTAAAGCAGGATGTTCCTTTCAAGCACATCAGGTATGCTGAAATTATTTTGAATTATGCTGAAGCTTGTATTGAACTGGGTCAGGACGCAGAAGCCCGTACCTATATTAACATGATTCGTACCCGTGCAGGTCAACCTAACTTATCAGCTTCATTGTCTGGCGATGCATTGCGTCAGGCATACCGGCAGGAGCGCAGGGTTGAATTTGCATACGAAGACCAACGTTTCTGGGATGTTCGCCGATGGTTGATTGGGCCTGTGGCTTATAAACAAACTTCTGCTGTTGATGTACGCTATGTTACAACAGAAACATCAGTTCCTGCATACAGAAAAACAGATGGCTCTACTTATGGCGCTCCAATTTTCTCTAAGAAAGACACACCGGGAGATGCCAGAGCCTGGCTTAACAAAGCATATTTCTTCCCGATTATGCGTAGCGAGATGAATAAAAATGATTTACTTGTTCAGAACCCGGGTTATTAATCGATCTTCCCTAAAATAGACTTAAAACGGCTGCTCCTTCGGGAGTGGCCGTTTTTCGTTTTAAAGTGGTTTTTCAATAGAAAGATTGTTTTTTGTCCAAAATAATGGTGATTAAGATTGAATCATAGGGTATTGTGCGTTATGAAATTTTAAGAAATATATTGATTTTTTAATAGCGGATTTTCAGTAAATTTATATGTTGGTTAAACGCAAGTGCCATGAAATGGATTCTGAAATGGGTCGTATCAATGGTTATTGTATCAACAATATTTCCAATTAGTGCTGTGGCTCAGTATTTTGGGCAGAACAAGCCAAGTTACCGTACCTTCCGATATCAGGTAAAACAAATGCCCCATTTTGAAATTTACCATTACCTTGATGACGATGCATTACTGAATTATTTTGCCAACAGGGCCGAAGAATGGTATGCCATGCATCAGCGTATGTTTGCCGATACCTTTGAGAAACGAAATCCACTGATCCTTTATTCCACACACGCTGAATTTCAGCAAACAACAGCCATAAGCGGTTCATTAGGAGTTGGTACCGGCGGTGTTACTGAAAGCCTGAAAAACAGGGTCGTCATGCCGGCGACTCATTCCATTGCTCAAATCGACCACGTGCTCGGGCACGAACTGGTTCATGCCTTTCAATTCAACCGACTGCTGTTCACCGATACCATCAAAATGAAATCCATCAACAATATTCCCTTGTGGATGATTGAAGGCATGGCCGAATATTTGTCGATCGGGAGCGTTGACCCCAATACGGCCATGTGGATGCGCGATGCGTTGCTGAACAAGGATTTCCCGTCCATCAATAAATTATCGACCGATTCTAAATATTTCCCTTACCGTTATGGACATTCGCTCCTGGCAATGATTGGCAAGACATGGGGCGACAGCATTATTGTACCTCTATTGGTGAAAACAGCCAGGATCGGCCTCGATAAAGCGCTTGATTCCATTATAGGTTTCGATTCGAAAACCTTGTCGGCTATGTGGAAAACCGGCATTGAAAGCTATTACAAGCCTTTTCTGAAGGATTCTTCCAGGGTTCTGACAGGAAGAAAAATCATATCGAAAGAAAACTCTGGCAGATTGAACCTATCGCCATCGTTGAGCCCTAACGGAAAGTACATTGCCTATTTTTCTGAAAAAAATGTATTCTCGCTTGACTTGTTTCTGGCTGAAGCCCAAACGGGACGGGTGATCCGGAAAGTGACGAAGATCCGGCGGAATCAGGATATCGATGACTTCAGCTTTATTGAATCTGGTGGAACCTGGTCTCCCGACAGCCGTAAGTATGCCTTTGTAGTTTTCAGCCGGGGAAGCAATAGGATTGTGATTATCGATGTGCGGAAAGGAAAAGTAGAAGCGGAAATTTCGATCGATGGAATTTTATCCCTTACCAATCCTGAATGGTCGCCCGATGGACGTTACATGGTTTTCAACGGCTTGGTGAACGGCATCGGAAATCTCTATCTGTATGACATGGAACTGAAAAAAACGGAAACGCTTACCACCAATTTTTATTCATCCATTCATCCTGCCTGGTCTTCTGACGGTAAAAATATTGTCTTTTCTTCGGAATCTGTCAATGAAAAACATCCTTCCAAGCGATACTGCTTCAGCATCAGCATCCTGAACCTTGAAGCAAGGTAGATTAGAACACTGAACCTGTTTCCCGGAGCTGACAATCTGAATCCGCGGTTTTCGCACGATGACAAATCTATTTATTTCCTCTCGAATGCCGATGGTTTCCGAAACCTTTACCGGTATCACATTGAAGATGACAAATTGTACCGATTGACTGAATATGTGACAGGCATCAGCGGGATAACACCTTTATCGCCTGCAATAAGCACTGCACGCAACAATGACCTGATAGCCTATACTTATTACCTGAACAACAACTATGAAATTTATACTGCACGGGGCAGCGAATTTATACCGGTTGAAACGAACAGGGATTCTTTGAATTTTGATGCAGGAACGCTTCCACCACTTCTACATTTTAAATCCAAAATTGTAGATGCTTCACTTTACAACCGGCCAAATGATCCAAATATCCTTCCACCCGATTCCATCAGGGACGTGCCGTACCGGCCGCGTTTCCGCCTTGATTATATTTCGAACAGTGTGAATATAGGTGTCTCGACAGGTAGAACTTACAGCAACAACAACATGGGCGGCAGTATCTTTATGATTTTCAGTGATATTGTGGGAAACAACCAGCTATATTCGTCGCTCGCGCTTAACGGAGAAATTTACGATTTCGGAGGCCAGACCGCATATATCAATCAAACCAAACGGCTAAAGTGGGGAGCATCGATATCGCATATCCCTTACCGCAGCGGCAATATGTACCTGACAATGGATTCACTGAAGATTAAAGATGAGAAATACCTGGTTACCAATCTTATGCTTGACTATATCAGGATGTTCGAGGATAATATTTCGCTGTTCTCTTTTTATCCGATTTCGCAGACCCGCAGGTTTGAGGCAGGAGCCTCGGCATCTTGGTACTATTACCGCATTGACCGGTACAATTATTATTACGATCTGCTGGGTTATCCTATTGGCGTAAAAAAGGAAAAACAACCTGCTCCTAAAGGCAATAAGTATCAGGTTTTTGATCTGGCTTATGTACAAGATAAATCGACATTTGGTATGACTGCTCCGATGACAGGTTCGCGTTCTCGTCTTCAGGTTGAAAAATATTTCGGGGTAGTCAACTTTTACACCGGACTTATTGACTACCGCAAATACTTTTTCACAAAACCTGTCGGATTTGCCTTTAGGGCCTATCATAACGGAAGGTATGGAAGAGATTCGGAAACCCAGGTTGTATATCCTTATTTTCTTGGTTATCCTTGGTTGATTAGAGGATATCAGGATATTTCCTTTTATGGTGACATGGAGAATTCGCCCAATTACCACTACTTCAATATATCAAATTTGGTTGGATCAAAAATTCTGGTGACCAATTTTGAAATTCGGGTGCCTTTCACCGGCCCTGAAAATCTGGCACTTATCAATTCAAAAATATTTTTCACCGACGTCAACCTGTTTTTCGACGGTGGACTGGCATGGAGCAAAGGCGACAAGGTAAGGCTACGCTGGGAACCGCTTGACTTCACCGAACGAATCCCGGTATTTAGTGCCGGAGCTTCATTGCGCCTCAATTTGTTCGGTGCCATGATAATTGAGCCGTACTATGCATTTCCTTTTCAAAACAAGGGTTCCGAGGGGGGAGTTTTTGGCTTTAACTTTCTTCCGGGGTGGTAATCACGTTTCATTCTGCCAAGAAATATTTCTAAAAACCCCTGGTGCTTTGCCATTCGGCCCAGTTGATGGAAGAGAAATAGCTGCGGAGCATTCCATCGAACAAACGCACAGCCTGAAGCTTGGTTTGGGTAGTGTTTATGTTCTGAATTTCGTCGGGTAACTGCAACATTCGCTGATCGAGAAATGCGTTTAAATCAGCAATGGTTTGCGGATAGTTGGTAACTGTTTTTTCTTCAGCGATAAAATGGATATTACCGGGCATCTGTACCTTCTCAGCAGTTAAATCGGGAATATAATGGGTAATAATTTCGAAGGTATTTTCAGGTAATCGGTATTGCCAATCAACATAAATAGCTATAATTTTCACCAATTCGTCTTTGCTTTCTTTTGTAGCCTGCGCAGGCAGTTTGGCAAGTTGCTGCTTCTGATTGTTTAATGAAGTTGCCAGATTGTCCCAATTATTTTTAATTGGCAAAAGCGCGTTGATATCGTTGAATGGAAGGTCGCTTGGAAGACCAATAAAAATCACTTTTGCTTTGTACGAAGGATTACTTGCTTTCACCTCGTCCAATATCGATTTCAGTGTGTTTACCGAATTCTGAAGATTCCGAATGGATTGCTGGACTGCAGGAAAATTTAGCCGGTAGAAATTTAGTTCGATACTGTCACAAGCCGATTGCACCTCTTGCAATTTCTCATGAACCAGTTCGTTTTTAATGCCTGTAGCCTTGATATTTTGAGATGAGAACCAAACATCTGATTCACCTGCAATTTTAAAATAGAGTGTTGTTTCAGCAGTATTTTCTTCTGTTTTAAGGTGTTCGTTTTGAGTGAATTGCCAGCTTGCCTTAATTGTTATTTTAAGATAGGATTGTGAGAATTTCTGATTGGATACAGTGATTTCCGCAGTTGATTGTACATCGGTAGTTTTAACCTGAAGATATTCATCGGCAGCAAAACGGATTTCCTCTTTTATTAACTTCCACTCTGATTTTTTTCCGGCAACCTGATAAGTAATACCATCTTTTCCCCTTGAAAGAATTTGACCTGTGCCTGTTATATCGGCATAGATATCGGGAAACTTGCAATAATCCCGTCGTCCTCCTTCCATCTCAACGTCCACCAAAAATTTCTGGCCGGGTTTTACCGAAAGGACTTCACCTGTTTTTGAAGGTTTCCCATCAACTTTAACTTGAATAAATGGTTTCCTGAGAGGTTGCGCGCTGTAACCAAATCCGACCATAAAAACCATCATCACCAGAATCAGCAAGAGGCTTTTCATATCTCCGGGTTTTGTAGTTCATGAATCTGGATAAAATTAATTAAAAAAACAAGTTTTACCAGTATTTTAAAGAAACAATTCTCTTCGTTGTCGGAAGACCGGAGACCGAAGTCCGGAGTTTTTCAACAGCTTGTTCGTTTTACCGCATATAGATTCAAATATCAGAAAATTAGTCTTCTAAAAGCTAATGGTTAATACTGATTTTATTCTCAATAGTTATTATGGTTTGGAGACTGCTCCTTCGGTCTTCCGACAACGAAGAGAATTGTTTCTTTAAAATACTGGTAAAACTTGTTTTTTT
>JAUYTA010000481.1 GCA_030695265.1 Bacteroidota bacterium | reverse complement strand
AAAGACCCAATAGCCAACATTAACAGATACCCAGGATTGCCAATAATAGCCTGGATAGCTGTCATTTTATAAAGATTTTCAAGAATACTCATTTATAGAAGTGTTACTTAATTTTAACCATTACGTCATCTTCTTCAATTTCAGCTCCCGGAGTACTGCAAATTTCAACCACAACACCTGAAACATCCGACCTGATCGCATTAAAAGTTTTCATTGCTTCAACATAACCAATGAGATCGCCAACTTTTATTGAATCGCCAACTTTCAATGGTGTTTCTGAACTCTCTTTGGTCAGGTAAAATTTACCTTCGAGTGGCGCCAGTATTTCTTTTACAGGCCCCTGAGAAGCAACCGGTGCAGCCACAGTAGCAGCTTTTGGTACAGAATTACCTTCAGCAACAAAATCACCATAGGATACAGATACTTTGAAACGTTCTCCATCCACATCTACAAACATGGTTGTTGGTTTCAATTCAGAAACATCTGATGCGCCATTACCTGATGCGCCATTACCTGATGCGCCATTGCCTGATGCGGCAGGAGCAGTGGCAACAGGAGCAGTTCCGACATTGATACCACCACCTTCAAGACGGCGTTTTGCCACGTCTTCTTCAAATGCTTTTTTAGCTGCGCCTGATTTATAGGCACGATATTCCTGCGGATGCATGGCCAACTCGAACAATTCTTCATCGTCCTTGCCAAAATCCCAACCTTTTTCATTCATTTCCTTGCGGAAAGTATCCAATGCATCGGGGTAAAGATCCTGCGGATTGCCGGTATAAAATGTTTTGCCGGCTTCTTTGGCAAGTTTTATAATTTCGTCGTCTAATTTCCCCGGAAGTCTTCCTCCGTTTCCGGTCAACATATCCCAGATATTATCGGCAATCATGCTCCAGCGTTTCTCACCTTTTTCAACTTGCATGACATTCATCAAGGCAAGGTTTTTCACATACTGACTGTATGGAGTAACCAACGGCGGATATCCCAGCATTGGCCAAATGTATTCAACTTCGTTGAACAGCTTGATCAAAAGATCGTCCTGAGTTAACTGTGGCTTGTTGCGTTTTACCATCCATTTGTTCAGGCTGGCAAGGTTGTTTTCCAAATCAGACATCAACGAACCCATCATACCACCGGGCAATCCGGGGCCGATAAGCATTGAATTCATGTAACGGTTTTTCGGATCGATGTAAAATCCCAGAAAATCGTCAATGAATTCCTGGGTTAACGAACGAACTTTCATGTAAGCGTCCATATTAATAGGGGGAACATCAAAACCATCATCTTCGAGCATGGCATGAACGGCCAATAAATCGACATGACCGGTTCCCCATGAAAGAGGTTCCATGGCAACATCAATATAATCAACACCAGCACGGCAAACTTCAAGAATAGATGCCATCGAGAAACCAGGACCAGAATGTGAATGATATTCAAGCGGGATTTCAGGATGCAAGGCTTTAATGCCTTTTACAATTTTGCCCAACCATGCAGGACGTCCGATACCAGCCATGTCTTTCAGGCAAATTTCATCGGCGCCACCTTTGATTAATTCATCAGCCAGGTTGACAAAACTTTCAACCGTGTGAACTTTTGAAAAAGTCAGGCTCAATGCTGCCTGCGCAATCATTCCGCCTTCTTTGGCATATTTTACTGAATCGAGAATATTACGCGGATCGTTTAATCCACAAAATGAGCGCGAAATGTCAGTACCTTGTAATTTCTTTACTTTAAACATCAACTTCCGAACATCCGCAGGAACAGGATTCATACGGATTCCGTTTAATGCGCGCTCCAGCATATGGGTCTGGATCCCAGCGTCGTTGAACGGTTTTGTCCACTCGCGAACCGATTTATTTGGGTTTTCGCCAAAAAGCAAATTAATTTGCTCGAATCCACCTCCATTGGTTTCAACTCTAGCAAAACATCCCATGTCCACAATATGCGGAGCTACCTTCACCAACTGATCAACCCGTGGCACATACTTTCCTGATGATTGCCACATATCACGGTAAACCAATGAAAATTTAATCTTTCTTCCATTCATAATTGAGTAGTCTATTATTCAATGATTTTTAATTAATTATTTTTAGTTTTTCTGAAGAACAAATTCAGTCGGGCAATGATTTTCTGACTAATTCTTCTCAACATTGGTTACGCGGCCAGTTCCTTTTGTAAGGGTACTAACTGCCGAAACAATGGCTGCAAGTTTTTTAGAGCTAATTGCAACAATAGCAATACCTGATGATTTGGGTAAATTCTTAATTTCTTCCCCGAAGAATTTATTTACAAACCTGATTATAAAGGTTCCTAAAACTACCACCAAAGCCAATATAACAAATACGGTAATCAATCCGACACCTAAAAGTTCCAGCGCCACTCCCATTTCACTCATGATTTCAAGTATTAAGTTAAAACAAAAAAACACTTCCCATTTTATATATTTTCATTGTAATGTTACCGAATTATATCCGTTAGTTTAAATGAAAAAACAATTCGGTTTTTACAATTACCAATAAATTAACATTTACACTTACGATTTGAAACAAAACACCCAATTGTTCTGATATTTTATTACGCAAAAACAAAGGGCACCTTTTGGGTGCCCTTTGTTTACTATTTAATTATTCATTTCTTACGCTATTGGGGCAGGACCTCCAAATGCCATGGGAGGAAGAATAGGATCATGCCCCCTTACATTTTTAATCGAACCGTTTATACTCTCATATTTCTGAATATTATCCTGTAGAGCCATCAGTAACCGTTTGGCATGTTCAGGAGTCAAAATGATTCTTGACTTTACATTTGCTTTCGGAATACCGGGCATTACCCTGATAAAATCCAGTACAAATTCAGAACTTGAATGCGTAATAACTGCCAGATTGGAATAAATACCCTGAGCTATCTCTTCGGTTAATTCAATCTGCAACTGATTGTTGTTTTTTAAATCTTCCATTGGTTAATCTCTTGACATTCTATCAGAATCTTTCATCTCAACCATTTTGTCGTATTCATCACGTGAGCCGACAACAAGGTTTTTGTATTCTTTCAAACCGGTACCGGCAGGAATGAGATGTCCGCAAATTACGTTCTCTTTCAATCCGTCGAGGTAGTCAACTTTACCATGAATTGCAGCTTCGTTCAGTACTTTTGTTGTTTCCTGGAACGATGCGGCTGACAACCAGCTACGTGTTTGAAGCGAAGCCCTGGTAATACCCTGAAGTATCTGGCTCGATGTTGCAGGAATTGCATCCCGGCCTTCAACCAACCTTTTATCGCGACGACGAAGGGTAGAATTTTCATCTCTCATCCGGCGTGAAGTAATAATCTGTCCTGGTTTCAGGCTATCTGAATCCCCGGCATCAATCACAACTTTCTTATTGTAAATCCAGTCGTTTTCATGAAGGAACTCATGCTTGTCAACAATTTGTTTCTCAAGGAATCTGGTATCGCCCGGATCATCAATGTCAACTTTACGCATCATCTGGCGAATAATCACCTCGTAATGTTTGTCGTTGATTTTTACCCCCTGCATACGATATACATCCTGAACTTCATTCAAAATATATTCCTGAACAGCAGTTGGCCCTTTGATCGCAAGGATATCAGCAGGAGTAATCGCTCCGTCAGAAAGTGGAATACCGGCACGGATATAGTCATTTTCCTGAACAAGAATCTGACGTGACAGCGGCACTAAATAACGTTTAACATCTCCACCTTTCGAAGTAACCACGATTTCACGGTTACCACGTTTGATTTTTCCAAGTGAAATTTCACCGTCGATTTCAGAAACGATTGCAGGGTTCGAAGGATTTCTGGCCTCGAACAACTCTGTAACACGTGGCAAACCACCCGTGATATCACCGGCTTTACCGGCTGCACGTGGAATTTTCACCAATACCGCACCCGCTTCAACAATCTGACCGTCTTCAACAGCCATGTGACCACCTACCGGTAAATTGTAGGTACGTATCGTATCTCCTTTTTCATCCAGAATTCTTAAGCCCGGATTTTTGGTTTTATCTCTGGTTTCAATAATTACTTTTACCTTATAACCGGTCTGCTCATCAGATTCTTCGCGATAAGTGACACCATCTATTACCTGTTCAAATGAAATTTTTCCTTTGAATTCAGTAATGATTACACCGTTATATGGATCCCATTCACAAATACGCATTCCTTTTTTCACTTCCTGACCGTTGTCAATAAACAGCTTGGAACCGTAAGGAATGTTATGAGTAGAAAGTTGGATTCTTGTATTTTTATCGATGATACGCAATTCAGCGAGTCGGCTAACAACGATATTGGTTTTTACACCTGCTTCACTGAAATGCTCAACTTCCCTCAGTTCGTCAATTTCTGCAATACCATCATATTTTGACTCAACAGATGATTGTGTTGAAATGTTACCGGCAATACCCCCTACGTGGAACGTACGAAGTGTAAGCTGTGTACCAGGCTCACCAATTGATTGTGCAGCAATAACTCCTACTGCCTCGCCTCGTTGAACCATTGTACTTCCGGCCAGATTAAGACCATAACATTTGGCACAAACTCCAACTTTCGATTCGCAAGTTAAAACTGAGCGAATTTCAACCGATTCGATTGGCGATTCATCAATTACTTTTGCAATTTCATCGGTAACAATTTCACCTGAAGCTACGATCATATCACCAGTCAGCGGGTTGAAAATATCGTGAACGGTTGTACGTCCAACAATTCTCTCAACCAGTGAAGCGACAATTTCCTCGTTGTTTTTAATCGCCGAAGCAACCAGTCCACGCAAAGTACCACAATCTTCTTCCTGAATAATAACATCCTGTGCAACGTCAACCAACCTACGGGTCAGATAACCGGCATCGGCTGTTTTAAGCGCAGTATCGGCCAAACCTTTACGTGCACCGTGTGTTGAAATAAAGTATTCCAATACCGACAGTCCTTCTTTAAAGTTTGCGAGAATCGGGTTTTCAATAATCTGAGAACCTGTTGATCCGGACTTTTGTGGTTTTGCCATCAAACCCCTCATTCCGCAAAGCTGACGAATCTGCTCTTTGGAACCACGGGCTCCTGAATCAAGCATCATATATACAGAATTGAAACCCTGACGGTCGGTGCTCAATGTTTTCATTACCGAATTGGTAAGTTTGGCATTGGCATGTGTCCAGATATCA
>JAUYTA010000477.1 GCA_030695265.1 Bacteroidota bacterium | reverse complement strand
TACGAACTACTCGGGAAGGCTGAACACGACAATTAAATTCACTCCTGACAGCCGTATGCAGCTGACAGGTTTCTATCGAGGCCCATCGGTTTCGGCTCAGGGAGACCAGAAAGCGATGATCTTTACAAATTTGTCGTACCGTCAGGATTTCATGAAAAAGAAATTTTCGGCAACACTTAGTGTTCGCGATATTTTGGGAACTGCAAAATTCGAAGGAACATCTTTTGGCGACGATTTCAAATCAACTTTCAGGATGCAAAGGGAACCTCGTGTAGTGATGCTGACATTGAGTTATAAGATTAACAATTACAAAATGGACAGACAAGCTCCTTCGGAACAACAAGGAGAAGGAGGAGGGGATGACATGCTCTAAACGATAAACTGAATTTTTAACGCAAATTGTTTTATCTCTCAAAATCTTTTGTGGCATTGTGTTTTTGCGTCAGCAACGATACGACGATCAGGGTAATTACCGATAATGGGATGGAAATAATTCCGGGATTATCCAATGGTATCGGGGCGTTTTTTGCAATCAGTCCATATTTTTCGTACATGGTTGGCGAAAACAGAATGATACCGATTGACGAAACAATACCCACAACAATGGAATAGGCAATACCCCTGGCTGTTGTTTTCTTCCAGAAAAGCAAGAATAAAATTGCAGGTAAGTTTGCTGAAGCCGCAACTGCGAATGCAAGGCCAACCAGAAAGGAAACATTCATTCCTTTAAACAGTATCCCAAGGCATATGGCAAATATTCCTACTCCAATGGCCGAAAATTTCCCGGCATTTACTTTTGCTTTATCTGTCATTGGAATCTGAAGGTACTTGTCTATAAAATCATGGGCAATTGCACCTGAAGAAGCGACAATCAGTCCACTGACCGTACCAAGCACAGTAGCAAAGGCAATAGCTGAAATTATTGAGAATAGTCCAATTCCAATTGATTTAGCTAATAAGGGACCTGACATGTTGCTGCTTTCAACATCGAGTACGCCGCTAATCATAGCGCCAAGTCCCATGTAAAGGGTTAAAATGTAAAAGAACCCGATAACGGCAATGGCAACTATGGTTGATTTTCGGGCGGCGCGCTGACTGGAA
>JAUYTA010000453.1 GCA_030695265.1 Bacteroidota bacterium | reverse complement strand
AAGATAAACCCCGCGTATCAATTGGGGCCAAACTGATTGCTGATATACTTTCAACAGCCGGAGCGAACCGCATTATTACGATGGATCTTCATGCCGATCAGATTCAGGGCTTTTTCAACGTTCCTGTTGACCATTTGTACGCATCTTCAATCTTCATTCCTTTTATCAGTCAAATGGGTCTCGAAAATCTTGTAATTGCTTCGCCTGACGTGGGCGGAACCAAACGGGCCAATACTTATTCAAAAATGCTTCAAACCGATATGGTTATCTGCCATAAATCGCGTGTAAAAGCCAATATCGTCGATAGCATGACCCTGATAGGCGAAGTGAAAGGCAAGGATGTAATTTTGGTGGACGATTTGATCGATACTGCCGGAACCATTGCAAAAGCTGCTGATTTGATGATGGACAAAGGCGCAAACAGTGTTCGTGCTTTTGCAGCTCACGGTGTTCTCTCGGGTCCGGCTTACGAAAAAATAGAAAATTCGGCTTTGACCGAAGTCTATTTTACCGATTCAATTCCGGGTAAACAGGAATCATCCAAAATCAAATATCTTCCTATTGCCAAAGCAATGGGCGAAGCCATTGAAAGAGTTTATAAAAATCAATCAATTAGTTCGTTGTATTACGGCTAATTGTATATATTTGCACCGCTTTTTCCTGAAGCACATGTTATGCATGCTGTTTCCCTTTTTATCGAAAAGGGAGGACTGAGTACCATAATTTAAATTTTTAAAAAATAAGTAAAATGAAATCGATTTCAATTAAAGGCACTAAGAGAGAAGTAGTTGGTAAAAAAGAAACCAAAAGACTACGTGCCGAAGGATTAGTACCCGGAGTACTTTATGGAGGTGAAGAACCAGTACATTTTTATGCTCCTGAAAAGGAATTCAAATCACTGATTTATACTCCAAACGTATATCTTGTTGATCTTGATATTGACGGAACTGTAACCCAGTCAATTATTCAGGATAAACAATTTCATCCGGTAAGAGAGCAGTTGTTACATGTTGACTTTCTTCGTACAACTGATGACAAAACCATAAAGGTTGAAATTCCGGTAAAAGTGGAAGGTTTTGCAAAAGGTATCCGTAACGGGGGTAAATTAAAAGTGAATCTTCGCACCCTTAAAGTAAAAGGAATGGTAAAATATCTTCCTGATACGATCAATATCAATGTTGATGATTTGGATATTGGCCAGAGTTATAAAGTTTCTTCTTTAAAGAGAGAAAATCTGGAATTTCTGAACGCACAAGCTGTTCCGGTTATTACAATCATGATTACAAGAGCTGCAAAAGCTGCAAAAGCTGGTGGTAAAGGTTAATCTGTAAAACTATTTATCTTGAAATACCTGATTGCAGGTTTGGGAAATCCCGGGAAAGAATACGAAAATACCCGGCATAATATAGGATTTAAAGTATTGGACGCTCTAACAGATGCGTCCAATACTGTTTTTAGCGATGGACGTTTCGGCTGGTTGGCTGAATATAAGTTCAAAGGCCGCACGTTTATTTTGCTGAAACCGACCACCTACATGAATTTGAGCGGAAAGGCTGTCAATTACTGGTTGCAAAAAGAAAATATCGCCATTGATCATTTACTGGTAGTTGTTGATGATTTGGCTTTGCCTTTGGGTTCGCTGCGTCTTCGGGCAAAAGGGAGTGATGCAGGTCACAATGGGCTGAAGAATATTACTGAGGTGCTTGGCAGTCAGGATTATGCCCGCCTTCGCATCGGTATTGGCGATAATTTCAGGCAGGGACAACAAATTGATTACGTACTGGGTGAATGGGACAAACAGGAAAAACTTGAGTTGCCGGCCATGATAGATACTTCTGTTGAAATCATTAAAAGTTTCGGCACTATTGGGGTGCACCAAACCATGACATTTTTTAATAAACGCAAATAAGATGGCAGAAGGTATTCGCATCGACAAATGGCTTTTTGCCGTGCGTTTGTATAAAACGCGCAGCCTGGCATCCGAAGAATGCAGAAAAGGAAAAGTTACCATTGGTGGCATGAACGTAAAACCTTCGCGCGAATTAAAAGTTGGCGAAACCATTCAGATTCGCCGACCTCCGATAACCCGCAGTTACAAGATTTTAGCCCTTACTGAAAACCGGATGGCAGCCAAACTAGTTCCTGAATTTATGGTTGAAACGACACCCGCCTCGGAACTTGAAATTCTTGAAGTTCAGAAAATTGACAGCTTTTTTAACCGCGAACGTGGAACCGGAAGACCTACCAAAAAGGACCGGCGCGACATGGACGATTTTTTTGATGTGTAACTCGATTTTTTTATGCTAATCGCACAGGAATTATGGAAAACAAATATAGCCGAGTATATTTTGTACATGTGGCAAGTGGAAGATTTGCTACGGGCTTGTTCTTTTAATCCTGAATTGATTGAAAGAAAGCTTGTAAGCCGGTTTAATGCGGATGAAAATGCAAGTAAAGAGATTGCTGCCTGGTACAACAATCTGGCACTCATGATGGAAAAGGAACACATCAGGGCAAATGGTCATTTGCAGGTTATTGCCAATCTGGTAAACGATTTAAATGAGTTTCACCTGAAGTTGATTGAAAGACAGTCGGACGGGGAATACCAACGATTGTACCAAATGAAC
>JAUYTA010000452.1 GCA_030695265.1 Bacteroidota bacterium | reverse complement strand
CTGTTGGGTTCCCAGTCTTCGCGTTTCCTGAATTTCGATAAACCGATCAGGCTTGTACCAATTACTAATCCCATGAAACCGCCCAGCAACCAACCTCCAACATAGAACTGACGACGAATGGCATCAGCTTCAACCACCAATTGTTCGGTCGATTTTCCGGAACCCATGAAGGTCCGGACATCAATATTTTTAGGATCATTCTTTACTTCAGGATGCTCCACAATTTGTTCAGCCAGATAAACAGTCTGGTTAAATCTGGACAAAGGCACATGCATCATCGATCCGGCAAACCCGCCAATTCCAACCCATAAAGGCAGAAGCACAAAATAAGTCATCAGGCGGTTCACGTTGCTCCGGCGTTTTCCGGTTTCAACTACCGGTTCATCAATGGCTCCAAACGGACACGAATTCGCACACAATTTACACTGAATACATGCTGAAGGTGTAATGGTCATGTGTTTGGACGAAAACTTCGACATCCAACCCAATAAAACTCCGTAAGGACAAAAGAACCGGCAATACGGACGAGCAACAAAAACGCCGACTGCCAGAAATAAAATCCCAAGAACCAGCATATTGAATTGCGCATCGAACCGGAATAGTCCGACAAACGGATCGTAACGGCAGATGATAAATTCGGATTTGGTGGCCACATATAAAACCGACAAACCGAGGTACAAATACGGAATTAAACCCAACACTTTCTGAATCCATTTGGGCAATTCGATGGGTTTTAAAACCACAATATCCTGAATGGCGCCAAGCGGACAAGCCCCGGCGCAGAATGTCCTTCCGAAGAAAAGTGTAAAAACAAGCGGAATGAGGAAAAACAACAAGGCTGTAAACGGGATGGCATAAGTGGGATCGACAATTCCCAACACCACATTCTGAATAGCCCCAATAGAACAAATGCAACCTTCGCGGTAAAAACCAAAGTACAGCAAAGTGAAAACCGAAATCCAGAAAACACCTTTTCTGGAGCGTTTTTTCAGCACAAACCAGGTAACCAGCGACAGTACCACCAACAATACCAGTACATCGAAATATTCCAGAAATATCATTCGGGCCGATGGCGCTTTGGTATCAGGCTGAACGTAGCCAGTATCAAATTCCGGTTTCGGGAACCGCTGCTGCGGATCTGCAGCAAAAGATTGAACTGCCATGTAAAGCAGTATCGAAATCAGTAAAAAATATCGTTTAAATTGGTTCATTATTTTTATAACCTATTCGTTTGCGCTGTTTTTGTTCCGTTTCCTGAATGTCTTTTTGAAGCAGGAAATTTATAGCATCGTACACGTCATTAAATTGTTTGTCATACTTGTTCTCAAGTTCCTGTAATTTTGCAGTCAAATGTTTATGGGACAAAGCATATTGCCTTACAAAAACAAAAGCTCTCATAATAGCAATGTTTGTTTCAATTGCTTTATCCGAATTAAGAATACCACTCAACATTGCAACGCCCTGCTCGGTGAAGGCAAAAGGCAAATATTTAGCGTACTTTCCCCTGCCTGTAGTTTCTAAGGTGCTGAAATTGCACCTTAGAGAATCATATTCAAGCTTGGTGAGCTCAAACATAAAATCAGGAGGGAACCTTTTAATATTAGCCTTTACTGCCCTTTTGAGATATTTTGTTTCAGTCTCATAAAGTTCAGCAAGGTCAAAATCCAGCATAACTTTCTTTTCCCGGATTTCGTAAATCTTAGTTTGAATTTTTTCGAGTTGCATTTATTTTTTCGAGATTATCCGATCAATAATTTATTCCTGTATTTTTTAACTTTTTCCTGACAATGATTGTGATCTTAGAAATTTCTGAAAACTGTGACTGCGACTGCCAACTCTTCTATGCGTTCTTCCCTTTGGCTCCTTTCGTAAAATCACCCTTAATTAAGTAGGGTGTATCGGCCGGAACGCGCACAAAAGCTTCGGCCGGACAAACACGTGCGATGGCGCAGTCGTTGCAATTTTTGCACAAGTTGTGACGAATCTGCA
>JAUYTA010000449.1 GCA_030695265.1 Bacteroidota bacterium | reverse complement strand
GGGGGTAGTAAAAAATCTGGAATTCAAAATTGATGAGTTAAAAAGAGAAATTCAGAAATTAAGCGAACTATTAAACAAATAATAAAAATGGAAAACTCAATTTTTATATTGGGTAGGTTTTAACGTCTTTGAATTGGTTATGCCGATACTCGATTTGGGTGTATTTGACCTTAAATCGGACTAGATGAGATTTAAGGTAGCTTTCATGGCGAACAGTTTGAATTGCATTGACTCAATTTTTTACTCAGGCTTGTGGCACTATTTTGCGAAGTAAATGCCTTCGAATTTTCAACAGGTTATCTGGTCCAAAAGTTCCTGAGTAAAACTTTATCCTTATCTGGTCGCTTTTTACCGGGCAGTTTGCAACTCACAGTGAGATGTTGCCATAAGACCGGTTCACTTTACCATCTTCAAGCCCGGGGTAATTCGAACCCGAGTATTGTAAATTAAATTTTTTCAATTTGTATTCTCCACTGGAACAAAATTCAATGTTTTGTTTCAGAAGTGGTTTTTTGAACTTACTTTTGTTGAAATTTCAACATACAACAAACAATCACAATCAATTAAATTTTCAATCATGAGTTTAAAATTAAATGTTAAAAAGTCATTAACAGTCATTGCACTGGCCATTTTTGTTGCCGGTGGAATCGTTTCCTGTACACCTGCCAAACCTGCCAAAGAAATTGGTTTGCAGTTATGGTCGGTTAAAGACGACATGAAAACAGATGCGAAAGGTACGATAGAAAAAGTTGGCGCAATGGGTTACTCTTTTGTGGAGGCGGCCGGTTATGGTGATGCTAAATTCTACGGAATGGAACCTGTTGATTTCAAAGCTTTGGTGGAAGCCAATGGTATGAAGTTCTTAGCTTCACATTGCGGACAGGCTGTTCCTGATTCAGCTGGCTGGGAAGCTTCGATGGCATGGTGGGACACTTGTATTGCGGCTCACAAAACAGCCGGTGTACAATACATTGTTCAGCCTTTTATGGACAATGTCGGCTATGAAAGCCTTGCAGGAGTTCAGCGCTACTGCGACTATTTCAATGCAATTGGCGAAAAATGTAATGCCGCCGGAATTCGTTTCGGATATCACAACCACGATGGCGAATTCAAAGAAGTTGAAGGGCAGGTCATTTACGATTACATGCTTCAAAATACCGATCCAGCAAAAGTGATGTTTCAGCTCGATTTATTTTGGATTACCGAAGGTGGTAAAAATGCAGTTGATTATTTCAACGCGTATCCGGGTCGTTTCGAATTGTGGCATGTAAAAGACAAAGCTGAAGTTGGCGCCGGTCCGATGGATTTCAAGCCAATTTTCGAAAATGCAAAATTATCAGGAATGAAAAAAATAATCGTTGAAGTGGAAGAATACAATTTCACTCCGATTGAAAGCGTTCAGAAATCGCTCGAATTTCTGCAAAACGCTGAATACGTGAAGTAATCAGGTTCATAATACTATAAAGAAAAACCGTTTCAGATTTGGTTCTGAAGCGGTTTTTCTATTGGTTAAGGTCCGTAAGCTGGGTAGACGGCAAGGGATAACTGCTTCGAATACAGATATTTGTTGAATGAAGCGATCTCCTTTGCCGTCACATTTATGTGACGGATAACAATGCACGCCAATCCCGGGCTTTAGCCCCTGTTCCTATATCGCTTTTGTTAATTCTTTCAGAAAGGCCTTCAATTCATCGCTAACAATCGGTGCCAATTCCTCAAAACCAATTTGATGATAGCTGTTTAACCATTCAATTTCTTCCGGATTCAGAAGGCTTTTGAGGATTGCTTTGGTGTCGATCGGGCAAATAGTAAGGGTATCGAAGCGCAGAAAATCACCAAATCCGGTGGTTTCGGCTTTTTGGCAAACAATCATATTTTCGGTACGCAATCCATATTGGCCTAACCGGTAAAATGCCGGTTCATTCGACAAAACCATGCCGGCTTCAATTGTCCGGTCGTTAAATTCCTGCCGGATGCTCATCGGGCCTTCGTGCACATTCAGAAAATAGCCAACACCGTGCCCGGTTCCGTGTCCGTAATTCATTCCATGTTGCCAAAGGTCTTTTCGTGCCAGAATGTCGAGGTGGTAACCGCGCGTATTCACCGGGAATTTTGCCAGTGTAAGCGAAATCATTCCTTTCAGTACCAAAGTGAAGTCGGTTTTCTGTTGGTCAGTTAATTCCGATAATGCAATGGTTCGGGTAATGTCGGTTGTTCCATCGAGGTACTGTCCTCCGGAATCGAAAAGCAGGAATCCTTCCTGTTCAATTGGCAACGCATTTTCTTCGGTAACATGAAAATGAACGATTGCTCCGTGTTCCTTGTAGCCAACAATGGGGAAAAAGCTGATGCCCTTGTAGTCAGGTTGTTTAGCGCGGAATTCAATCAGTTTTTCGGCAACGGTAAACTCGGTTACCGGAATTTTCCCCAGGTTATTTTTCAGCCAGAAAAGAAATTCAAGCATTGCAACGCCGTCTTTTTTCATTGCATTGCGAATGTTCCTGATTTCATCTTCCGATTTAATTGCTTTTAACTTGCAAGGAACCGACAAGCCTTCAGTCACCTTGCAAGAAGCGGGAATATTCTTCAAAATGGCATGATTGGTGCGGTCCGGATCAAGTAAAATTCGGGTAGTTTCGGGTAATTGCTTCAGGTAAGTTGGTAAATCGTTGTATGCTTTTATATGGATTTCTTCTGTTTCCAGTTTGATTTTTAATTCAGAAGGTAGTTTCCTGTTTTCAACAAATAGAATTGTTTCCTTTCTGGAAATGACAGCAAACGCCATGAAAACCGGATTGCATTCCACATCGTTTCCACGCAGGTTGAATGTCCAGGCCAGATCGTCAAGGGCAGTAATGATTTGAAGATCAGCGCCCAGATTTTCCAATTCGCTGCAAATGGTTTCAATTTTCGTTTTGCGGTCGGTACAGGCAAACAGAAGTTCATGTTCGTAAATTTCTGAATCGGGCAGGGCATGGCGGTCTGTCCATATTTCATTTAGTAAATCACCTGATTCTTTCAGGATAATTCCGGATTGATTCAGACTATTTTGAATGGTACGAAACTGACTGACAGAAATACACGATTCGTCGGTTCCAACCTTCGCACCGGCTTTCAGGTTCGTTTTCAGCCATTCAGGAGGATCAGGAAAGCCCGGAGTTC
>JAUYTA010000612.1 GCA_030695265.1 Bacteroidota bacterium | reverse complement strand
GCTATTATATATAAAAATAAAAAGCAAAATATTTTTTTCATAAAACCACTGTTGCGACTTGAATTCGCCCTGATAGCGTAAAGTAAAGAATTAATTTTTTACAGTACACAAAAAGAGATATTATCTAAAGTCACTGAACGTATTTTAAAATCATTTATTTTGTCTTTTGTGCATTTTACGGATATTTTTCCACCATCTGTCAGGGATTTCACCATGCGATGCTTTGTTATAATCTTCTTCCTCACAAGGAATTACGTATATTCCTTTTTTCTTTCTCTCTTCATCTGAGATTTCCAACCACCACCGGCCTGAAATCCGGCTCTGAAAAAACACCAATGTCATGTCCAAATCCGACATATCAACAATAAATTGATTGAAATCATCTGAATCTTCTAATGGATCTTCTGGCTTGCGATTAAAAAAACCTTCCAGAAAATGCCAGATTATTTGTGCCATCAGCTTTGACGAACTTTCTGACAAGTCCCTTTCAGGTATTAAATTGAAAAATCCGGCAATATTTAACCCATCGCTTGTTCCGGCATACCGGGCGATCTGGCAAGCTTCTTCAGAATAAAGTCCGTTTGGCGATGCGAATGATTGACCCGGAGCATCCTGATAACGGACAGCATTTAGGTCGAAGCTGAAAACATTCGCATTCCGCAGAATTGGTTCGGTTGATGTCAGGTCATATCGAACCTGTCCAAGTCGTTTTACATCGAAGTAAAAATCGTTGAACTGATCGAGTTCAGTGGCATCAACAAAATAATTCTGATACCCCAATGCAGTATATGAATAAAGATTTTTTTGTTTCTCGAAAATAAGGTTCAGGTAATTTTCTGAATTGATGGTTTTTACCCCTTTACGAAAATCCAGTTTAGGATCAAGGGTTACCAGATTGAACAACCTGCCTTCAAATGCTTTTGTTATTCCGAAGGTCAAATCCTGGCTGCCTCCCAAAACAATAAGTATTTGTTTATTTTCAAGAAAATGTTCGCAAATATCGCGCAATGCAAAGTACGAGTCATTTACACTATGTCCTGTTTTAAGGTTTCCCAGATCGAGAATTTTCAACCTCGGACCTATTCTATTCAGATTATATAAGTGCTTTCTAATTTCGTCCGGGGCTTTTCCTGCTCCGGAAACAAGCGAATTCCGATCCTCCTCAACGCCAATAATAACCAATTCGGCTTTTTCGAGCTTGAGTTTTTCCCTGGTCTTCTGTAGAAGTTTTCCCAATATCAGCTTATTATTAGCCCTTTCAGCAAATTCAAACTTCTCAAAATCAACAGGATTAAAATAATGCAGCAAGTCCATTTAAAAATAAATTAGAAGGCTTTGAAAATACGCTTTTAAATAAAACGGGCAAGCAATAAAATTACCTGCCCGAAAAATTTATTTTTTCCGACTTTTTTTAGCCGCGGGTTGCTTTTCAATCAACTGCAAACAATCATCAAGTGTAAGCTTGGTGGCATCAGTGGCTTTTGGGATTTTGTAGTTGTTCTTCTTAAACGAAATGTAAGGACCCCATCTTCCATTCAAAAGCCTGACTTCCGGATTTTCATCGAATACTTTAATAACTGCATTTTTATCCTTTTCACGTTTTGCCTCAATCAGCTCAATTGCCCGATCCAGTTCAACAGTGTATGGATCGTCAACATCCTTTTCGAGCGAAACAAAAATACTGTTGTGCCTCACGTACGGACCAAATCGACCAATGGCCACGGTCACCGATTTCCCTTCATATTCACCAACGGTCCGCGGCAACTTGAACAGTTCGAGTGCCTCTTCAATACTCAATGTCTCCAAATGCTGACCAGCACGCAGACTGGCAAACAGCGGTTTTTCGCCACCTTCAACTACTTCGCCCAATTGAGCCACCGGGCCAAAACGCCCGATTCTAACAGACAATTCCTTTCCTGAAGTTGGATCAATACCCAAAATGCGGACTCCATTGGCGCGTTCCGCATCGGCCAAAGCTCCTTCAACTTTTGCATGGAATGGATCATAAAAACTGCGCATCATTTCATTCCAGATCAATTGTCCTTCAGCAATTTCGTCAAATTCCAATTCAACTTTGGCAGTAAAATTATAGTCCATGATCATATCAAAGTATTTCATCAAAAAATCGGTCACAACCATTCCAATATCGGTTGGAAATAATTTTGATTTTTCGGCTCCGGTCTGTTCGGTCTTATGCTTTTCTGCAATTTTTTTTCCTGACAAAAT
>JAUYTA010000435.1 GCA_030695265.1 Bacteroidota bacterium | reverse complement strand
CGGGGTGAGTTGTGAATATCAACTATCAACTATCGATATCTATTTCTATAATTGGCTTAGGTAATTCTACAAATTTCAACTTTAATTGCATTTTGATTACCCACACTATCTGTTATAGAGCCTTAAATATGAATCAAAAGTAACAAAAATTGTGAAAAGGATTTTAAGCTACAATGTAAATGGAATTCGTTCGGCCATAAGCAAAGGATTGCTCAGTTGGCTGCCGGAAGTTAATCCGGATGTTATTTGTATTCAGGAGACCAAAGCGCAACCGGGACAAATGCATGAAGCTGAATTTGCGGCTCAGGGATACCATTGTTATGCTCATTCAGCGGTAAAAAAAGGTTATAGCGGTGTGGCCATCTTTTGCAAACAAATTCCTGATCATATTGAATATGGAATGAATCATTCAGGATACGATGCGGAAGGAAGAGTGATTAGGGCTGATTTTGGCGATCTTTCGGTTATAAACGTATATTTTCCTTCCGGAACAACGGGAGAGCTGCGACAGGCCGTTAAAATGGATTTTTTGGCCGATTTTCATTCTTACCTGAATGAGTTAAGGAAAGTCAGGAAAAACCTGGTGATTTCAGGAGATTACAACATTTGTCGCTTGTGGATCGACATTCATAATCCGGCACAGCAGCAAAATACATCCGGCTTTTTGCCTGAAGAGCGCGATTGGTTTGCCCGATTTGTTGAAGATGGCTATGTTGACAGTTTTAGGAAAATAAATTCGGAACCGCATCAGTATTCCTGGTGGAGTTATCGTGCCGGCTCCCGGGGAAATAATAAGGGTTGGCGCATCGATTACCACATGGTTACCAAAGAGATGGAGGATAAAATTCTGGATGCCCGGATTTTACCTGATATTGTTCATTCCGATCATTGTCCGGTGTTGGTTGATATTAATTTTTAGCTTATGAGAGTAATTCTTCTGATTCTGATTTTTTTCGTATTCAATGTTTCTGCTTCCGGAAAACCACTTACGGGATTTCTGACAGCGAAAAAGGACTCAAGTTATATTGAAAGTTATTTTAAGGACTTCATTGTAAACCTTTATTCAGTTGAAAAAACACATTCGCTCGAATTGAGCGATTTAAGCAATCCATACCGGCTTCAGTATCTGCCAAACGGACATTTTAACATGGGTGTGGGCGTTAACTTTCGGTCTTTTGGTTTGAGTATGGCCACAAAAGTTCCTTTTTTACAGAACAATGAATCTAAATTTGGAGAAACGAAGCGGTTCGGAATTCAGAGTTATATTTATACCAATAAATATTCGGTCGATTTATTTTCTTCAAATTCAAAAGGTTATTATTTAAAAAACTCATTTCAGCACTTAAATTCTTTTTCGAAAGTCAAGGAATATCAACGACCCGATATTTCTTCGACCAACATTGGTTTGAGTGTAAATTATATTTTTAACAACCGGAAATTCTCCTACAAGGCTGCATTCAGCGACACCGAGCGGCAAAAACGAAATGCGGGATCATTCATTGCCGGTGGAAGTATTCTTTCTTACCGCACCAAAGCCGGTTCAGCATTTGTTCCACGTGGAATCGACGAAAAGTTTTTCCTGAAATCAAGGGATGTCAATAAATCACATGTTTTGGCCTTCAATGTAAATGGCGGCTATGCCTATTCGCTGGTTTTTTTGCGAAATGGAATCGTAACAATGTCGTATATCGTTGGAACGGGTATTCAGGATAACAAGTATGATAAAACGACCCAACCTGAAGTTAACAACTGGAGGTTGAGCTTCAATCACACCGGAAGATTGGGCGTTGGTTACCGTTTTAATAGATATTTCGCAAGAGCGTCATTTATTCGTTCCACGCAATTTACCAGTTTGCGGCACAATGATTTAAGAATTGCAAACGGAACTGATTTTATTCAGTTATCACTGGGAAAACGCTTATCATTCAGATAAGTGAGAAGATAGTGTTTCTATGTTTTTGAAGGCTCTGGAAGTATCCGCAAAAAAGACAAGGAAGAAGAAGCCAGCCCGGTGGAAACTGATCAATACCGCAAACAAGCTATTTTAACTATTCCCGGCAGGGATTAATAAACCTGTCGGGAATTTGTTTGACGATGATAAGGAAGTACAAGTAAATGATCAAAACATGAATACCTGAAAAAGGTAGAAAAAAGATAGGCAATTGTTTTGATTTGTAAACATAACCACCTACTTTTAAAACTTTAAAAATAATTTGCGATAGCGGGTTGGAAATAATTGGAATACAAAAAAAGTACAGTAAACTTTCCGCTATTCACTACCTGCAATTCAATAAAATGGACCAATGATCTTAACCTTAAAAAAAATACAGCACAGAGGAGCAGACCGAATAGGCATCTGTTTTCCGTATTCTTTTGAGGTAAATGAGAAACTGAAAACGTTGAATGCAGTTTACAGCTCAACCCTTCGATGCTGGTATCTCGATTATAATAATGCGAACTACCATTTGCTTCAAAAAAACTTCGATAACCTTGTAATTGAAAACCCAAGACCGGAATATGCAAAAGCAGTTCAGGTGGCCGGCGCTGAAAGCCGTGACCTTCCACCCATAGTTACCTCAGAAAATCTTTCGGAAAAACCGGAAGGCGAGGCAACGATACTTCCTGAAAAAACAGTTAAAAAAGTTTTAAAGGAACATAAAGCGGAAATTCCGCTTGCCCAAAAGCTGCGTTTGCAATTGCACGAAAACATTGGGAAATACTGGGTTTTCAGTATGAATTACCATTTTGCCGTGAGCAAAGAACTGCTGGCTGTAAAAGGAATTTACTGGAACAAACAGCAGAAAGTATACATGGCTATGCGAAACCGGGCGGTAAAAGAAAAAGCCGAAATGGCGCTCCAGGTAAACGGTTTTTTCCCTTCTGACTATATTGAAAAGGAACAACCTGTGAAAGGGGGCGCGGTTTTAATTGTAAAGCCACACATTGAAGACAACCGGTGGATGCAGGTATTTGTCCCCCCGGTATTTATGTTGCGGGAAAAAATAAAACGTTTTTCGATGTCGAGGTACAGTGTGCCTCACGGGTGCTACCTTTTACCGGCAGCGCCCGATGTTTATAAAGCTTTAACGGTTCATTACGGACCGGAGAAGGTGGTTTTTAAAAACCTGCTTCCGGCGGGTTACCTGCTGAAAGAAAAGTTGCCCAACCAGAAACAGTTTCTGCTGCAAAAGGCCAAAAACCAGGTACTCGAAAAAGTTCCCGAAATTTCCCGTGGATTTGTAGTTTCAATGATGGACGCCATGCTGGCCAACAACCTGAGCGATTCGACCATTCGCAATTACGGGAATGCGTTTTGCCGGTTTTTGTGCGACAACGATTATCGCGATCCTGCCTCGTTTGAATACCGGCAAGTGGTGAAATACCTGGGCGGGTTGATGGAAAAAGGCCTCTCGGCAACTACCGGTCACATGCTGGTAAATGCGCTGAACTATTAT
>JAUYTA010000434.1 GCA_030695265.1 Bacteroidota bacterium | reverse complement strand
CCGTGAATGTTACGGATTTCAATCGAAGGGTCTTCAGAAAAGAGCTTCCTGATTTTTGTGAGATAGACATCCATGCTTCTGGCAGTAAAATATCCATCGTCGCCCCATATTTTTTTGAGGGCCGTTTCACGGGGCAATAATTCGTTCAGGTTATCGCACAGCATTTTAAGTAATTCGGCTTCTTTGGGCGATAGCTTTTGTTTTGAACTTTCACGTTCCACAGTACGCAGTTTGAAATCGAACTGATAACTGCCAATCTGATAAAAGTCCGACTCTTTGTGTTGAATTCCTGACTGCCTTTTCAGGATGGCCTTGAGTTTAAATATCAGGACTTCGGTATCGAATGGCTTGGTGATGTAGTCGTCGGCGCCGATCCGGTAACCTTTCAACACATCATCGCGAAGGTTTTTGGCAGTGAGAAACAGAATCGGAATTCCCGCATTTATTTTTCTGATTTCAGTACCAATGGTAAATCCGTCAATGTTGGGCAACATTACATCCAGAATGCAAATATTAAAACTGGCTTTTGTGAATGTAGAAACGGCATGTTGCCCGTCATCCACCCAGTCAACTTCAAAATCGCTGATTTCGAGGTATGATTTCAGAACTGCGCCAAAACTCAGATCGTCTTCAACTAAAAATATGCGTGGTTTTAGATTCATTTTATTCACGTATAAATGGTATAAACACTTCAAATCTACTGCCTTTCCCGGGTTCGCTGTGTACGCTGATGCTTCCGCGATTGGCTTCCAGTACCGCTTTTACGTAACTCAATCCCAATCCGAATCCTTTCACGTTGTGGATATTTCCGCTGGTTTGCCGGTAGAAACGCTCGAAAATACGGCTTTGAACCGCTTTTGTCATGCCAATTCCTTTGTCTTCCACTACGATCAGTACTCCTTTCACTGTATTTCTGGTTGAGATTTTTATTTCAGGAGCATCTGATGAATATTTATTGGCATTGTCGAGCAAATTGTAAAGGAGGTTGGCAAAATGATTGGAATCACTTGTTGCCACCGGGTTAGCTGCCATTAGTTCGCTGGTTACTGAACCGCCTTTTTTCTCTACCTGAAGCACAATGCTTTCGATGGCGTCTTCAATCACTTCGTGTAAATCAAAGGCTTCCCAGTGAAATTCGAAATCTTTCTTTTCGAGCCGGGCAATGGTTAGAATGTCTTCAACCTGTTGGTTCATTCGTGCATTTTCTTTTTTAATCATTTCAGTATAAAACCTGATGCGCTCCGGATTTTCAATAATCTTTTGATTGGTAATAGAATCGGCGGCCACCGAAATTGTCGCAATGGGCGTTTTAAATTCGTGGGTCATGTTGTTAATGAAATCTGACTTCATTTCTGAAATTTTCTTTTGCTTCAGGATAAAATAAATGCTGACCCCAAAAGTGACCAAAACAATGACAGAAAAAAACAGCGACATGAGCAACAACCAATTCAGCGTTTTGTATATAAATGATTCTTTTTCAGGAAAATAAACCGATAGAAGTGTGTTTTTCTGAAAAATGCCGTTGGGGTAAAGATTGACTTTGTATATGCTGTTGTTCAGAAGCAAAGTATCGGCAGTCGCAGATTTGTCGGTAAAGATCGAATCTTTAATGATGCCCAACTCGAATGGAATCGGAATGTTCCGGTTTTCGAGTTCCTTTTTTAATACCTCATTTACCCGCTCAATGGGAACATCTTCTTCCCAGGTCGAAATTTCATGAACGGCTTTATCGGCAAGCCGCTTCATTTGACGGGTTTTAAACTCCATTCGTTGTTTCAATTTCCCTGCCGAGTCGGTCCAGGTTTGGAATTGCCCAACCAAAGAATCGAACTTGTTAATTCCATGCGCATAAACCGATCCCAGCTTTTGGATAATGCTGTCAGAATTGATAACAACGATATTTTCTAT
>JAUYTA010000430.1 GCA_030695265.1 Bacteroidota bacterium | reverse complement strand
TTATATCAACGAAATCGATATATCGAAAATAAAAATCGGGCAGAACGTAAAGCTCGGGATTGATGCTTTCCCTGCAAAAGAATTAACTGGCGAAGTAATAGCGGTTGCAAATATTGGTCAGGCAATGCCCAACAGCGACGCCAAAGTGTTTGAGGTGAAAATCAAAATTTTCGGTAAAGACAAAGACCTGAAACCTGCAATGACGACCAGTAATGCCATTCAGGCCAATACTTTTGCCGATACATTAATGCTTGCTTCTGATGCAGTGTTTGAAAACGATAGCCTGAAATTTGTATATCTGGGGAAAGATAAACAGGTGAAACAAATTGTTTGGCTGGGCGAAGAAAACGAAAACTATGTGCTCATCAGAAAAGGGCTGAAGAAAGACGATGTAGTTTGGCTAACCGAACCTGCAAATGCAAATGAACTTAAATTTCAGGGATTTGAGATTTATGAAGAAATGCAAAAAGAAAAGGAAAATGCCAAAATTCAGGCAGAAAAAGAAAGGGAAGAAGTGCAAAAGAAACAGCCAGCTCCAGGAGTTTTGCCTTCCCCGGGCCCGATGCCACCCAGAACTGTCTTGAAAAACTGAACAGCCTCACAAAATAAAAAGCTATGATTTTTAAAAAATATTTTCACGATATAGTGATTGGTTTTGAGGCTATTATTGCCAATAAACTAAAGTCGATACTGACAGCGTTGGGTATTATTTTCGGAGTCGCCGCAGTGATAAGTATGCTGGCAATTGGCAAAGGCGCTGAACAGGAAATTCTGGAACAGATAAAAATGGTTGGTGTCAACAATATCATCATTACCCCAACAGAAGTATCTTCAGGTGGAACGAATGAAAGTACTACGGATGAAAAAGCCGGCGCCAAAAAATTCTCACGAGGCCTTACAATGCAGGATTTGGAAGCCATTAAGGAGATTATCCCGACCATCAATATGGTTAGTCCGGTAATTTCGTACAATTATTCGGCTATTATCGACGGGAAAAGTAAGCCGGTTGTTCTGGAAGGAGTGAATTCGAATTATTTCAGCTTATTTAAAATTCGTTTGCAATCGGGCGAAATATTTAAGTCTGTTCAGGAAGAATCAGGTCAGCCGGTGTGCGTAATTGGCGACAATATTAAAACAGTATTTTTCAATCAGGAAAATCCCGTTGGCAAATACATTAAATGCGGACAAATCTGGCTGAAAATTATCGGGGTGATCGAACGGCGCGACTTTACAGCTTCGGCTTCCGATGAAATGGGAATCAGCAGTTCCGACAATAAAATTTTCGTACCGGCTCAAACCATTATGATGAGGTTCAAAAACAGGGCGCTAATCCGCGCTGACGAGGTGGAAAAATCAAATGCACGCCGCCGGATAATCATTACAGATTCCAATACACAAACCGCAACTGACGACAAAAACCCCAACCAGTTGGACAAAATCATCCTTCAGGTTAACGAAACAGAGCAGCTGGGAGCTACGGCCAATATTGTAAAACGAATGTTACTGCGACGCCATTCGGGATTGTACGATTTTGAAGTTACCATTCCTGAATTGTTGCTCAAACAGCAGCAACGAACAAAAAAAATCTTCAACATTGTTTTGGGCGCCATCGCCGGTATTTCGCTCATTGTTGGCGGCATTGGCATTATGAACATTATGCTTGCATCGGTAATGGAGCGAATCCGCGAAATTGGCACACGTCAGGCAATCGGCGCTTCCCGGAAAGATATTGTTGCCCAGTTTTTGGCTGAATCGACGCTGATCAGTATTTCAGGAGGAATTATCGGCATTGTGCTTGGAATAGTACTTTCCAAAATAATCACAGCGATGTTCGATATCAAAACCGTGGTTTCATTTTTCAGCATTTTCATCGCATTCGGAGTTTCAGCCCTGATTGGAATTATGTTTGGATACATGCCGGCCAAGCGTGCCGCTGAAAAAGATCCGGTTGAATCATTACGCGCCTAACCAATAAAAACCATTCAAAAATGAATAAAATTTTTCTTTTCCTGATCATCGTATTTTCAGGATTCAGCTTAAAAGTTTTTGCCCAGCCTCAAAATTACAATCTCAGCTTGATTGAAGTAGTAAATCTTGCCTCGAAGAATTCACTCGATGCATTCAGGTATAAAAACATGTATCTGTCGAGCTATTGGGAATTCAGGTATTACAAAGCTGATAAATTGCCGAGTTTGAGTCTGAATGCTACCCCGCTGGATTTTAACCATTATCGTAGACGCGAGTATAACTTTCAGACCAATACTGAAGAATATGTTTTGCGCGATTATTTCAATTCGGAAATGTCGATGCAATTGAATCAAAAGATAGGATTGACCGGAGGTAGCCTGTTTCTTAATTCTGAACTTGGAATGGTGAAAAATTTAAGCGGAGATAAAAACACATCCTACCAGGCAACACCTGTAAGTATTGGTTACCAGCAGTCGCTAAACGGTTACAATGCATTAAAATGGCAGTCGAAAATCGAACCTGTCAAATACGAAAAAGCTAAAAAGGAGTTTGTGCAGTCGCAGGAAACCCTGGCGATGAAGTCTACTGCTATGTTTTTTGACCTGGTTGAAGCGCAGATTCAGCTTAAAATCGCTGAGAACAATCAATCGAATGCCGATACTTTGTACAAAATTGGCAAAGGACGTTTCCAGGTCGGAACGGTTACACAGGATGAATTGCTGAACCTCGAATTGAACCAGCTAAATGCAACCCAGTCGTTAAACAAGGCGAAGCTGGAGGTTGAACGTTCTCAATCGGGATTAAACTCGTACCTGATGATGGATAAACAAACCCGGATCAATTGTATTGTACCATCCGAAATACCAGCGTTGCAAATCAGGGCCGATGACGCGCTGGATATGGCCTTGAAGAACAATCCCGAAATTCTGGACCAGGGACAACAAATGCTTGAACAGGAACGTGAAGTTGCCCGGGCTAAATCAGAAACCGGACTTAGTACCAGTCTTTTTGCAGTGTATGGTCTCAACCAGTCAGCCGAAAATTTCGACATGGTGTACGATGAACCCGACCAAAGTCAGCGGTTGCGTATTGGGTTGAGCATTCCGCTGGTTGATTGGGGTCGCAGAAAAGGCCGGCTGATGATGGCCGAATCGAACCGTGAAGTGGTGAATGCCCGTGTAAGGCAATCGCGCATAGACTTTGAACAAAACATATTTCAGTCGGTTATGGAATTCAACCTTCAGGCCGAACAGGTTCGAAATGCAGCCAAGGCTGACACGGTAGCACAGAAAGGATATGAAGTCACTTTCCAACGTTTTCTGATTGGAAAAGTGGATGTGATTAAACTAAACATGGCACGTAACGACCGCGAATCGGCACGACGAGAATACATCAATGCGGTTAAAACTTATTGGCAATATTACTACCGGTTGCGTATGCTCGCATTGTACGATTTTGTTAAAGGGGAAAGCCTGACTGCCGAATACGATAAAATTATTGAAAATTAAACAACATGCTCAAGAAAAAAAAATACCTGATTATTGCCAGCCTGATTATTGTTTTTATTGCTGCGGCTGCGTTCTTTATGGTTCAGATAAAACCCGAATCGGGAAAAACTTTCAAGGTAAAGAAGGGCAACCTGGAAACTGTAATTAATTGCAAGGGTGAAGTAAAAGGTGAGAAATACACGGAGATTAATCTTCCTGATGAAATTTGTGACCGCGAATTACGCGTTTACCAGTTGAAAATTGTGGACTTAATTCTGGAAGGTAAAGTGGTGAAAAAGGGCGACTATATTGCCAAGATTGATGAAAGCCAACTCGCAACACAAATGCGTAACCAAATGCAGGAAATGGAAAAGTTGGTTTCAGACCTTCGGAATGCGATGCTCGACTCCACAGTAAACCTTTCAAGAAAGCGTGAATCCATCACCAATGCAAAACTTGACCTTGAATACCTGAAGATCGACCTTGAACAATCGAAATATGAATCAGAAGCCTATCAGCGAAAAACCCAAATGAATTATCAAAAAGCTGAACTTGAGGTTGAAAAAATCAGGAGGGATTATTTATTGGATAGAAACAAACTGAAAATTCAGGTTGGCCGTTTTCAATCGAAAGTTGCCGAAATTCAGTTGAAAATTGATAAATACCAGAAAGCGATTGCTTCAACCACTATTAGAACGCCTGAAGATGGTATCGTAATGTTTGCCAAAGACTGGTCAGGAAAAACTTATGGAAAAGACTCTGAGGTTAATATCTGGCGTCCATTAATTGCCACTTTGCCCGACATGGCGGTGGTAATTACCGAAGCATACATAAAGGAAATCGACATTGCCAAGGTTCACCTAAATGATAGTGTACGGATTACAATCGATGCACTTTCGGGCAGGGTTTTCGCCGGAAAAGTAATCAAGATTGCAACCATTGGCGAAGATCACAAAGATTTCGATATGAAGGCATTCAAGGTAATTATCAGGTACGAAAAATCGGACAATGACCTTAAACCGGGGATGACCGCAAACAACGATATTATTGTGGGCAATTTCAAAGATAAGCTGCTAATTCCGCGTCAGGCAATATTTTCGAAAGATGGAAAGCAAATTGTCTATCTGAAAAAGGGTGGAAGTATCACCGAACAGGAAATTGAACTGATTGCCGAAAATGATTTGTTTGGCGCAGTAGAGAATGCATTGCAGGAAGGAGATGTAGTTTTACTCTATCAGCCAGATGAATTTAAGGTTGAAACAGATAAAATTGCAAGTAATGAATAAGTCAATTAATTCTTTTCTTTACTTTTGAAATAAAAAAGAGATGAATACGCAATCCATTACCATAGATATTCCTTCTGATATACTTCTTGCCCTTAACGAGACAGAAACTGAATTCAAAAAAGGAATTAAAATAACTTTAGCAATCAGACTCTTCCGGTTACAGAAACTGACACTTGGAAAGGCTGCTCAATTATGCGGACTTTCAAGATTTGAATTTGAAAAAATCCTGTCTGAAAATGAGGTTCCAATTTCAAATCTGACCATAGAGGATGTGATGACTGATATACAAAAGCTAAAATAATATGAAGAACGGACTTGTAATAGCAGATTCTGGACCGATATTTTCACTGGCACTTATTGACAAACTTTATATTTTAGATTCCTTGTTTGATGAAGTTAAAATTCCCCAGGCAGTTTGGGAGGAGATTACATTTGATTCATCAAAGTCAGACTACCAAAATATCGTCTCTTTCTTTAAGAACAAAATACATCGGATTAAAGGTTTTAACGAGCTTATAATCATTATGGATTGTTGACAATCTTATTAAGGGCTGGTGAAGAGATTATAAACTATTCTGTGAAATAGTAACAGAAATAAGGGGCAGCAAACCATTAACAATTGTTTGAAACTTGCTGCGTTGTTGTCTGAAGGGTTTTTGTATTTTTGACAGTCATATAAAAACCAAACCAAAACCTAAACCCAATTCAATGAGATTCATTTTTCTTTTTCTTTTTCTGCTTCTGAACATTGTAACTTTTTCCTCAGATAAACTTTTCCCATCCATTAAAAAATTACAACAGGATTCTGTCGTTCGTAAAAACAACGAAAATGTAATCCTGAATGTTAAAAAATCAACTGGTCCCATAAAAATAGATGGATTAATAAGTGAACCGGATTGGGAAAAAGCTGAAAAAGCTACCAATTTCAGGCTGGTACTTCCAGTTGATTCCGGTTATCCAAAATCACCTTCGGAAGTTGTAATGACATACGACGAAAAAGCTTTTTACCTCGGAATTACCTTTTTTGATACTGTTCCGGGTAAACGGGTCATGGAATCCTTCCGTCGTGATTTTAATTTCGGCAACAACGACAATGTGCTGGTATTTTTCGACACATTTCTCGATCAAACCAATGGTTTTTCTTTTGGGGCATCGGCTTCAGGCGCAAAATGGGATGGAACACAATCGAACGGTGGCGCTGTAAACCTGAACTGGGATTGCAAATGGGATTCAAAAACCATGCAGTATCCCGATCGCTGGGTGACCGAAATGCGCATTCCTTTTCGGTCTGTCAGGTTTAAATCGGGTACCGACAAATGGTATGTAAATTTCAGCCGGCTCGACCTCAAAACCAACGAAAAGTCGGCATGGGCTCCTGTTCCGCGCCAGTTTGCAACTGCAAGCCTTGCATACACCGGCGTGCTGCAATGGGAAGAGCCACTTCCAAAATCGAAAATGATGTTTTCGGTTATCCCTTACATTTTTGGAAGTGCAGCCAGAAACTTCGAAACCGGAACAGCCACAACTTACCGGAAAGATTTTGGATTTGATGCCAAACTTGGACTGACCACTTCGATGAATCTTGACCTGACTTACAATCCCGATTTTTCGCAGGCTGAAGTCGATCAGCAGGTGACCAATCTCGACAGGTTTGAATTGTTTTTTCCGGAGAAACGGCAATTTTTTCTTGAAAACAGCGACCTTTTTTCCAATTACGGATTTGGATCGGTAACGCCATTTTTCTCCCGAAGAATTGGGCTTGATGCACCGGTTTTGGCAGGAACACGTTTGAGTGGAAAGATCGGAAACAATTGGCGTTTGGGGCTTTTGGATATGCAAACCGAAAAAACGACGGATCAGTTGTCCCGCAATTTTATGGTTGTATCGCTGCAGCGTCAATTATTTTCACGATCAAATATCGGGATGATTCTTGTA
>JAUYTA010000420.1 GCA_030695265.1 Bacteroidota bacterium | reverse complement strand
GTAAGGTTGATGTGACCATTCCGCCCAAAACGGTATTGCCTTTATCAAAATCCTGCTTCACAAGTCCAACCATAAAACTGGTAAACGGTTCAACAGCCACTTTTGATTTTGATCCGGGGCTGTAAATCGTTGCATTTTCTTTGGCGGTCATACTTTGTACAACTCCCACAGAAAGACCGTCTTTTGTTTTTCCGGTCAATTTTAAGGCGCTGATTATTGGAATATTGTCAGAAATTTTTAGCGTTTGATTTTCTTCCAAATCAGGAAAATAACTTGGATCATGACCAATTCTCCGGCTGTAAAACAGCATGTCATTATCTATTGAGAAGTCAAGAATGGTATTTCCTTCCAGAAAGAAAGGTCGTTTTTCCTCGTTAAAAACTTCATAGGAAGTTAAATTCAAAACTGCAGGATCGGCTTCGATTTGTCCAAAATCCGGATTGATGGCATAATCCAGTGTAAATCCTGAATTTAGTCCAACTTTCCCATTTAGACCAGCGCCATAGTTCATTTTATTTTCCAGATCGGTATTTGGGCTGTACCTTGAATTCACATAAGGCAAAAACTCATAATTGACCTTTGGCTTGATTCCTTCAATTCCTCTCAGTTCACCAAACAAATAAACCATGGCCGGAGCATCAATCGGAATCAGCTTCCACTGGCTTTCTTCATTTAAACGATCAATCCAACGCCAAACATGAATTCCCCAAACCTGTTCATCGCCGGGCGAAAAACGTAGCTGACTGAAAGGTATCTGAATTTCAGAAGTCCAGACCGAATCGTAAACCTGGGCTTTTCCGTCCCAAACTGCATCCCAGTTAAAATCCCAATTATAGGCGCCAAGGTGCACTAAATCAACTTTTTGTCCTGAAGCTGCAACATTAAATTCATAGGCCGTTTGTTTGTCGTTGTACGAATCAATGGCGATGCCGGCAATGTCACCAGCCATTTTATCCCTTCTGCTTAAAATGGGCCGGATATTTCCCGGACCGTTATCAAAACATTTGAACCCTACGTACAAATTGTTATTGTCGTACAAAAGTTTTATTTGCGTTTCCTGTGAAGGGTTCATTCCCTGATTGGGTATTTGCTGGACAAACCCGCCCGACCAATCACCAGATTCCCAGCATAATTCATTCAATTTTCCGTCGATTTTTGGACGATTTTCAATTCGGGTAGCATAATAAACACGCTTAACGCCTGCCAGCCGATTGACTGCAGTGTCAGTTGAAAGATTATATTTGTCGGTGACCTGTGCAAAAAGATTGGTTGCACTAAAAATCAAAAACAAACAACAAATAGTGAGGCGGAATAGCATAAGTAATTATTTTCGAGGAGCAAATATATATAAATCATTTTAACTTGATATGTTAACCGATGTTTTTTTTATTAAAATAGAACTCAATTTGGCAAACATTAAACATTTCGCCTGTTTTTTGGTTTTTACTCCGTGTCAATTAAATTTTGAATAAATAATCCTTGTGGATAACAAAATATTAAATGAAGAAAATCAATAAAATCCTGATTGCCAACCGTGGCGAAATTGCTGTAAGAATTATGCGTACCTGCCGCGAAATGGGTATTTCAACCGTTGCAGTTTTTTCTGATGCCGACCGAACTTCCATGCATGTGCGCTATGCAGATGAAGCCTATCACATCGGCCCCTCCCCCTCTGCCGAAAGTTACCTGAATGCAGCCAAAATAATTGATGTTGCTAAAAAATGTCAGGCAGATGCCATTCATCCCGGATATGGATTTTTATCGGAGAATGCAGCATTCTCGCGGAAATGTAATGAAAACGGGATCATTTTTATCGGTCCAAAGCCTGAAGTTATTGAACAGATGGGTGACAAAATAAGCGCCCGTCTAACGATGATTGCAGCCGGTGTACCTGTTGTTCCCGGAACCACCGAAAGTGTTAAAACCGAAAAAGAAGCGATTGATACGATCATGAAAATCGGACTTCCTGTAATGGTAAAAGCATCTGCAGGTGGCGGTGGAAAAGGAATGCGTTTAATTACTGAAGAAAAAGACATTACTTCGCTGGTGAGATCTGCACGGTCAGAAGCAAAATCTTCATTCGGAAACGATTCGGTTTACATTGAAAAATATATTTCATCGCCGCATCACATTGAATTTCAGATTTTGGGCGATCAGCATGGAAACTTCCTGCATCTGTTCGAACGCGAATGTTCGGTTCAGCGACGCCATCAGAAAATGATCGAAGAAACACCTTCGCCACTTATGACTCCTGAATTAAGGGTGAAAATGGGCGAATATGCAGTGGAAGCTGCCAGGGCTGTCAATTATACTGGTGCCGGAACCATCGAATTTCTGGTTGACAATGACCTGAATTTTTACTTCCTCGAAATGAATACCCGCCTTCAGGTTGAGCACCCGATTACCGAACGTGTAACCGGAATCGACCTTGTAAAACAGCAGATACTTATAGCAGAAGGTCATCCGCTCAAATTTAAGCAGGAACAATTAAGGCAAACCGGCCATGCCATTGAATGCCGTATTTATGCCGAAGACACCGATAACAATTTCATGCCAAATCCGGGTAAAATCTACAACATCACGCAGCCACTCGGCCTGGGTGTTCGCACCGATGGATATGTTTACGAAGGATATGAAATTCCGATCTATTACGATTCAATGATCTCGAAACTCATTGTCTGGGCCGAAAACAGGACAGAAGCAATTGAGCGAATGAAACGTGCCCTTTACGAATACAAAATTACCGGAGTTAAAACCACCATTAAGTTTCTGGAACGAATCATGGATACGACCGATTTCAGGAGCGGAAATTACGACACCAACTTTATCGAAAAAAATAAAGAGCAGCTTCTGAAAGCAACAAAATGTGCAGAAGATTGTGAAGATATGGTGATTATCGCGACTTACATTGAATACCTCGATCAGCTGAATATTGCACAGTCATCCAAAGTGATGTACCCAGCCAAAAACAGGTGGAAAAAATATACCTATCAAAAGAATTTCGAACGTTTGTAATCCCCCAAAAATATGTCAATCGAAATAAAATTAGACAAACGAATTGCAACAGTAGAAATATTAAAGCAGTTTGAAAACCTGCTTGAGATTAAAGTGGATGATAAAATCTATCAGGTTGATTTAATGCACAACGATGAGGGAATCTTCTCCATCCTGGTAAACGGACGTTCGTTCAACATCGAATTAGTGCCTCAACCCAAACCCAAACATTACACCGCTTACACGCTTTATGACTCGTACAATCTTGAAGTGATTGATGCTGAATCGAGGTACTTGCGCAACCGTACCGGTGGCGCCCAGATGTTGTCTGAAAATACAATCGTTTCGCCAATGCCCGGGAAAGTGGTTAAAATACCGGTTTCGGTGGGCGATGAAGTGAAAAAAGGAGATACTTTAATTACAATCTCGGCAATGAAAATGGAAAGCGAGTACAAATCGCCTATCGACGGTAAAATTGCCATTATTCATGTTATGGAAGAAAGCACGGTGGATGCCAATCAGGTTTTAATAGAAATCGAAAAAATCATAGAAAATGGAGTTGAAAGCCAAATTTGAACAATTTGAATTACTGAACCAGCAGGCAGAATCGGGTGGCGGCGCTGAAAGAGTTGACAAACAGCACAAATCGGGAAAAAAAACTGCCCGTGAACGAATCGCCTTTCTGCTCGATCCCGGAACTTTTAATGAGATCGATAAAATGGTCACCCACCGGGGTACCGACTTCGGTATAGATAAATCGAAAATACCGGGCGATGGTGTAGTTTCAGGATATGGAAAAATAAACGGTCGGCTGATGTATGTTTTTGCCCAGGATTTTACTGTTTTCGGAGGGACTTTAAGTCGTGCCAATGCTGATAAAATCCTAAAAATTCAGGAATTGGCCATTAAAATGGGCGC
Source organism: Bacteroidota bacterium (assembly GCA_030695265.1). Lineage (GTDB taxonomy): Bacteria > Bacteroidota > Bacteroidia > Bacteroidales > Prolixibacteraceae > Aquipluma. The sequence goes on along the minus strand of JAUYTA010000420.1, from coordinate 556 downwards.
TCCGGTGATCGGATTGAACGATTCAGGAGGAGCCCGTATTCAGGAAGGTGTTGAAAGCCTTGCAGGTTATGCCGATATTTTTTACAACAATGTCATATCTTCAGGTGTCATTCCGCAAATCAGCGCCATCATGGGAGCTTGTGCCGGGGGCGCTGTGTATTCACCAGCTTTGACCGATTTTATTTTCATGGTAGAGAAGACCAGTCACATGTTTGTTACCGGTCCTGAAGTGATTAAAACAGTGACCCACGAAGATGTAACCAAAGAAGAATTGGGAGGCGCCATCACCCATGCTTCAAAAAGTGGAGTGGCTCATTTTACGGGCACCGACGAAGAGCAAACACTGATGATGGTCAGGGAGTTGATGAGTTTCATTCCATCGAACAACATGGACGAACCGCCGCTTAAAATTTGTACTGATCCGGAAACAAGGGCCGATGTTTCGTTGAATCAGGTAGTTCCGGTTGATCCCAATAAACCATACGACATCAAAGACATTATTCACAAGATCATTGATGATGAACATTTTCTGGAAGTTCAGCCACATTATGCTGCC
>JAUYTA010000417.1 GCA_030695265.1 Bacteroidota bacterium | reverse complement strand
TCCGCAAGTGGGCGTTTTTGATACGGCTTTCCATCAAACCATGGAACCAAAAGCATACATGTACGGAATTCCTTACACACTCTATAAAAAATACGGAATTCGCAGATACGGTTTTCATGGAACCAGCCACAGGTATGTAACCAAACGCGTTTGCGAATTACTTGGAGTTGACTACCATACCCAAAAAATTATTTCCTGCCATTTAGGTAACGGAGCTTCTGTTGCGGCAATTAAAAACGGAAAATCATTTGATACCTCGATGGGATTTACACCAATAGAAGGATTGATGATGGGAACCCGTTGTGGCGACCTTGATGTTGGTGTGGTTCAATATATCATGGATAAAGAAGAAATCGGAATTAAATCGGCCAACACCTTATTTAATAAACATGCAGGAATGTTAGGTATTTCGGGAGTTTCGTCGGACATGCGCGAAATTGAAATGGCCAGTGAAAGCGGTAATGAAAGAGCTACATTGGCGCTTGAAATGTACAATTACCGTGTGAAAAAATACATCGGTTCCTATACAGCGGCGATGGGAGGGCTTGATATTCTCATCATGACCGGAGGAATTGGAGAAAATGCGTTTACAACCAGGGAAGGAATTTGCGGCGATCTCGATTTTATGGGTATTTCGCTTGATCACGAAAAAAACAAAGGCTTCAGGAATGAAGGAATTATTAGTACTCCCGATTCGAAAGTGAAAATAGTTGTTGTGCCAACCGATGAGGAATTGGTGATAGCTCTGGACACAGAGGAAATAGTGTTCGGGCACAATAAATTGTAAGCATTTCTCGGATCATATGACATTCTTGTGGGGAACGCAAAGCAAGTCAACACTAAATTTTCAAAAACCTTACTTTTTTATTGAAACCTTAGTAAGCTGGTAATAACCCCCAGAGCCCAACCTTATCTACCTTATAATTACAAGTTGCCTTTTTAAGGTGATGAAAACAAAATGGGTATAAAGGTTATTGAATTCTATTTTCATAAGGTAAATAAGGTTAAGGTTTCGGGGCTGATCTAAGTTACTAAGGTTTATTGAAAAAAGTAAGGTTTTTTACTAAAAAAATATCCTTGAATTTTTGGTTTTGAAAAACACTTGTCCACAAAAAATTCATGTGATCCGTTTTGTTTTTCAAAGGTTTAAAAACATTTTTGAAGTTGATGTTTGTTGTGTATTTATCGCTTATGAAATGGTAATTTTACCAACATAAAATTTTGAACTATGAAGTTGAAAAGGCTGGCTGATCTTTTTGAAATAGTAAAGTTGTTGGATAAAAAGACTTTGATTGGCGTAAATGCCGTTGACGGACATAGTCTGGAGGCCATTGCCGAAGCTGTTAATGCCGGAATTGTGACCGCAATTGTTACCGGAAGTAGTCAGGAAGTTCTGAAACAATGCGAGATTCATGGCATTGATCCTCATTTATTCCAGATTGTGGAAGCTGATACAGAAGAGGAGGCTGCCATGCTGGCGGTAAAGCTGGCCAAAACAACTTCAGGAAGTATTTTAATGAAAGGCTTGATAAACACCGATAAATACATGCGTGCCATTTTAAACAAAGAAGTTGGACTAATGACTCCCGGCGGTGTTTTGAGCCATGTTTCGGTAATCGATAATCCGAATTATCACAAATTGCTGATCGTTAGTGATGTTGCAATTATACCGTATCCAACCATTCCGCAGAAAATCGCCATGACCCATTATTTGATGGAAATGGCCGTGACGATGGGAATTTCCAGGCCGAAAATTGCAATCATTGCGCCAACCGAACAAATCCTGCCATCGCTGATTTCATGCACCGATGCAGTTGAAATTATGAGTGCAGCCGAAAACGGGCAGTTTCAGCCGGCAATTGTTTTTGGGCCAATGGCTTTGGATGTTGCGCTCGATATCGAATCGGCACAAATTAAAAATATTACTTCGGAAGTTGCCGGTAATGCCGATTGTTTGCTTTTCCCCAATATCGACGCCGGAAATGTTTTTTACAAAACGAATACAAAATTGTGTGGCGCCGATCAGGCCGCAGTGGTGATGGGCGCAAATGTTCCGGTGGTTTTGTCGTCGAGGGGCGACAGTAAACAAACAAAACTGAACTCAATTGCGCTTGCCGCGTTGTTAAGTAAATAAAATCTTTTCATGAACGATATTCGAATTCTGGCGATTAATCCGGGCTCAACTTCGACCAAATTTGCCGTTTATTTCGGAAGCGAATGTAAACTGAAAAAAACTTTGCGCCATTCGATCGAAGATCTTTCTCTTTACGAAAATATCATCGATCAGTTTGAATTCAGAAAAGGACTGATCATTGATGCGCTGGTTGAAGAAGGTTTCGATGTTGATAAAATCAAGTACATTATTGGCAGGGGCGGATTAACTTACCCTTTAAAATCAGGCGTTTATCTGGTCGATAACCGGATGCTGGAACATGCCCGCGAAGGCATTTACGGTCAACATGCCAGTAACCTCGGGCCACTTATTGCCGATTATATTGCGCTCCAGATTCCCGGAGCACACGCTTATGTAGCCGATCCTGTTGTGGTTGATGAGCTGGAAGATATTGCAAGGTTTTCAGGCCATCCTGAATTTGAGCGCCGATCAATTTTCCATGCCTTGAACCAAAAAGCCACAGCACGCATTCATGCAAATAAAATAGGCCGAAGTTACGAGAAGCTGAACCTGATTGTGGTTCACCTCGGAGGGGGGATTTCGGTTGGTGCACACCAAAAAGGGAAAGTGATTGATGTGAACAACGCGCTCGATGGTGAAGGTCCTTTCAGTCCTGAACGTAGCGGTACTTTGCCCGCTGGTCAGTTAATTGAACTTTGTTTCAGCAAAAGATACCAAAAAGACGAGATACGCCGCATGGTAATTGGCGAAGGTGGTTATGTTGCCTATCTTGGAACGAACGATGCGCGGGAAGTGGAAGAACGCGCCGGCAATGGCAATGAGCTTGCCCGGAATGTTCAGGATGCACTCGGATATCAGGTTGCAAAAGCCATTGGCGAAATGGCTGTGGCGCTGAACGGTTATGTGGATGCTATTTTGCTGACCGGAGGATTGGCTTTTAATGAATACCTTACAAAATACATCACCTCGAAGGTTGAATTCATTGCCGGTGTTTATGTTTATCCGGGCGAAGATGAGCTGGAAGCGCTTGCTGCCAATGCACTTCGTGTTGCCACCGGCGAAATTGAACCCTTGAAATATCCTAATTGAGTTTTCAGTCTCAGTCTCAGTTACCAGAATCGTGAATGCAGCAGAAGGCTGTTGATTTCTGTTAAGCCAACTGGGTTAATGTGCAACTTTTTCTCCAGAATGTTCCCCTTTAAAATATCTTTTTAAAACATACGCTGGTTGGTGTATGTCCGGCTTTTGTTTGAAACTTTCAGGATCATATTCCATCGGCAGGATTTTATTTGCTGTTAAGGAAACAGTGTCGTTGGTCTCCCGCTGCCAGTCAACCAATAACTTCATCATTTCATCCACCCTGGATTGAGATTCCGGCTGATTGGCCAGGTTATTTAATTCCAGTGGGTCGTTTTTCAGATTGAAAAGTTGGGTGTAATCCCGCTCCGGATAGCGGATCATTTTCCATTCATTGGTGCGTACGGCTCTTACCGTATTCCGATAGGCTGTAAATAATGAAGAACGTACCCCTTCCAATTCCCCACGGATTACCGGAGCAATATCTTTCCCGTCAATTTGGTCAGGAGCAGGCAATCCGCACAAATCGCTCATGGTAGGGAACAGGTCGTACAGATAAACCAGCGCATCAGAAACCTTGTCTTTTGGTATTCCCGGCCCGCTGATGATCAAAGGTACTTTCATGCTATGTTCGTATAGGTTTTGTTTGCCGAGTAGCCCGTGACTACCAATAGCCAAACCATTATCGGCAGCATATACGATGATTGTGTTTTCATAAAGCCCTTCTTTTTTCAATGTTCCTATTAAATCACCAACACTTTTGTCAATGTGGCTAATAAGTGCATAATAATCAGCTAATGAGGCCTGAATGATTTCCGGTGTACGGGGCCAGGGAGCCAGATTTTCATCCCTGATAATCATATCATCAAACGCAAATGGATGGTATTTTTTAAAATTGCCAGGCAATGGGATACTTTCATCGCCATACATGCCGGTATAATCTTCCCTGGGCGAACGGGGATCGTGCGGGGCAGTATAGGCTACATAACAGAAGAACGGGTTTTCACGTTTCCCTTTGGCATAACTGTTTAAAAAGCCGGTCGCAGCTTCAGCAAATAAGTCGGTTGAAAATCCTTTTTTTACCGGTTCGCTTAGTTTTCCGTTAACCAATGTACGGCAAGGCACATTAAAATGGTCACACATGCCACCAATAAAAACATTATCGCCTTTCTGAAACGATGCTTCAAAAGTGTTTGCACCGTTGTGCCATTTGCCGGTTCCAAAGGTTTCGTAGCCATTCTCAGCGAAATGCATTGGCATGGTATGGACTCCTTCCAATTTATCGTAAACATGGAAAAGGCTTTTTCCGCTCATTAACATGGCCCGGCTGGGGGCACAGATTGCACCGTGATGGCCGCCCATTACATAACTATTTGCAAAGCGAACCCCCACCTTGGCAATATTGTCAATATTTGGGGTTTTGATGTAAGGGTTTCCCGAACAGCCCAAGGCATCGGCACGTTGGTCGTCGGCAAATAGAAACAGAATATTTGGCTTTGCAATTTCACTTACCCGTGAAGCTTCCGTTTTTTTCTCGTGATTTTGAAAGGAGAAAAGCATGATCCCAACTGAAATTGGAAGTAACTTGTTCATTTTGTTAGATTATGAAATTTAAAATCTTCTTTAGACTCTTGCCGACCTAAGTAGAATCAGCAATTTACCAGTAATGATAGTAAATTTCAGCGAAGCTTAAAAAAGTTAACCAGATTTCTCCTGAGAAGCAGTATTGTATTTCAGAAGTCAAATTGTGCGCAAAGAAAAACCTTGCCATCGCGGGCAAAGGGGGATTATTAATAGCAAATACTCAATGGTTGTTACAACTTTACTCTCGCTAAAAATATAAATCAGAATGACTGATACAACTTCACCAGCGCGTGAAATACAAATGAGAATCGGTTTTACAACCATACCAACGCATGAAATACAAATCCGAATGAGTTTTGCAACTTTACCGAAGGGTATTACATAGTTGCGAAGGCCTGAAATAACTTTACCAAAGAGTTTTACAACTTTACCAACGTGACCAACTTGTTTTCGCGGAGTGATTTTATAAAACTTGGAAAAAATAGCCTGAGCGCTGTTGATGGAGGTCAAACAGTCTTTCGCCTGTACCGGACACCACCCAAGCCCTGAAGTTGAATAACGGGATTACTTGGTTGATAAATTGCGCCATACGATGTGCAGATTGTTACCAGTTGCGCAAAATTGGCCACATTTTTTGCGTGACCTGTTTCTGAAGTTTTTGCCATAAATAATTGATTTTTAATGAATAAAAGTGTTAGTTGAACTTTACATATGCAAGTCCCGACATTCCGATTAATAAATTATTACTTAACACTGATTATTTATTAACAAAATTATCAACAGTGGCAAATGGGCTGAAGAAGATTGAACTGCATAGAAATATAAACCCCCTTGCCATTGCTGGCAAAGGGGCAAATTGATTTCTTTTTGTCCGTGCTTTTAGTTTTTTCCTATTAATAATTTTTACTTACTTGACCTCATATAAGGTCTGAGTGCATTACAGGTAAAATTGTACCTGGTTAAAGCCTCTATGTAATAATAATCTGCATAAATAATTGACGCATCTATTTCATATTTACTTGGATGATTTCCGGTACAATGCTTTAAGAACGAATTGTTTGCATTCCTGCTTTGATATTTTTTAGAGGAAAGATTATTTAACATTACAATTGCAGCAGATCGATATCTTTCTGCCATCTCTTTATTGTCCTCTAACTGAGCTAATTCGAGTAACGCAGATGAAGCAATAGCCGCGGCAGAAGCATCTTTCGGTTCATCCTGAATACTTGGAAGGTCAAAGTCCCAGTAAGGAATATAATCTTCTGGCAATCGATCTAAGTAAATATTAGCTACTTTTTCAGCAAATCGCAAAAATTGTTTATCTAAAGTCTCCCGATAAACCATTGTATAACCATATATCGCCCAGGCCTGTCCTCTGGCCCACATCGAACCGTCACTATAACCTTGATTTGTAACTCCTTTTATGAATTTGCCACTAATGGTGTCATATACAGCTACATGAAAACAAGATCCATTTTCCCTAAACGCATTCTTTTTAGTTACCATTGCGTGGCTTACAGCCATGTCATAATACCTTTTATCACCTCCATTTTTTGATGCCCAGAACAAGATCTCAAGATTCATCATGTTGTCAATTATTGTATTATGAGGCCATCCCATTTTTTGTACCATATTGGGCCATGACAGTATAGTTCCCACTACCGGATTATATAATTCCGATAATTTTGCGGCCGCCTCAAGAATAATTTTTTTATATTTTTCATCGCCTGTAAGACGGTAAGCATTACCATAACTACAAAATATCTGAAATCCTATATCGTGATCCACTTTTTGGTTTGGGTTCACCAGGGGCTGCAAATATTCTGTGTACTGAATTGCCTTTTCCTTAATCCTGTCATTCCTGAAATATTCATAATCATACCATAAAATACCTGGCCAAAATCCGCTGGTCCAATCATGGATTCCGACCAACGACCATTTCTTCTGACCTGAATTCATGCTTCGAGGCATAAAGGAACTATCCTTTAGTTCACCTAGGGTTCTTTTTAATTGATTGTCACAATACCGAAGGATGTCTTTTACTTTGAATGTTTTACGATCTTGTCCAAAAGAATACATTATTACTCCAAGGGAAAAGAACAGTAAAATATAGATATGTTTCTTCATTAGAAGATGTTGATTTTAAGATTGTTTAATATCTGAGTGTTTGTGTAAAATTAATGTCTGTATAAACTTTTCCACCGGGGTATGCCCGGTGGAAAATAAATTCATACAAATAGTAGTGATATTTTCAGGTACAAATGTTTAATTTTAATACCCTGCATTCTGCGGTAATAAATTAGGATTTCGATCCAGTTCGTCCTGAGGTAACGGAAGTAAATAACGGGATTTCTGGAAACTTGGACGAGGTTCGTATGAGTTTGGTCCAGTGAAAACCTCCGTACCAATATCCCAACGTTTAATGTCATACCACCGTTTCCATTCGAACGCAAGTTCTACACGACGTTCTTCACGAACCGTGGCCCTAAAATCAGCTTGAGACATTCCCGCAATCAGATTAGCCGGAAATTCGGTCTGCGCGCCATCATAATTTCTGGCGCGTGCCCGCACTTTATTAATGTATTCGTATGCCTTAGAATTTGGGCCTCCGCTGGCCTCGTTAATTGCTTCCGCAGCAATCAACAATACTTCAGCATAGCGGAAAATATTGTAATTGTGATCGGATAATGTTCCATCAGCAGCGGAAGCGCCTGGATATAAACTCCATTTAGCTATATGAATACGCGGCCATCTCCATTTTGTATAGGGAGTCATTACTCCTTTTACCGGCGTTTCGGTCACGAAACTAACTTTTTTCCGATAGTCCCTATCGTCGAAACTTGCATATACACCTGGAGATGCAACAACCACACTCCAACCCTGCATATTCGCATCTCTGACACCAGTAATAGGAGCCATAAAATCGACCTGCTGAGGGTAAGTCGCTCCCTGGAAACTTCCTTTAAAATCGACAGCCCAGATTTGTTCTTTATGGTCGCCGTTTACTGCTTTCCATAAATCCTGGTAATCTGCAAGCAGGTCATACCCGTAAACCGAAGCATTATTAATCACGTCTTCGGCATACTGTGCAGCTTTGGTATAGTCTTTCGTAGTCAGATACACTGAAGCCAGCATGGTTTTGGCAGCCCCTTTGGTTGGTCTGCTCCTTATACCTTTTGTATAGGTGTTAGGCAGATATTTAATGCCTTCCTCACAATCAGCGATAATATGCTTGTAAATTTCTGATGCAGGTGTTTTTGAGATGTCCTTTATTGAAGCAGGATCCGAAACAAATTCGCCCATATATGGAATATCACCCCATAGCTGAACCATGTGATAATAGCAAAGTGCCCTGATCATCTTTGCTTCAGCAATTAACTGGTTTTTATAATCTTCATTCATCTCAACCCCAGGTATTCCACTAATTGCAGAATTTGCGGCCCCGATAACCTGATAAAAAGCTGGCCACATGTCAGTAACCGCTCCATTATTTGAGTCTGCTGTGAAATTATTTACCTGAACCCGTTGAGCCGGAGTTCCTATGTCGCCTATGTCGCACATATCACCAGCTAGCTGGAGGACAATCAGAAGCCTTCGGCCATAAAGAAACTCACTTTCAATCCAGGAATAACCTCCCATTACAGCAGCTTCAGCATCAGCCTGCGTCTTAAAAAATGATTGGGGGGCTAACAACCCTACTGGTTCCTCATCCAGATTGGTACAAGCGAACAAAGACAAGAGAGCCAAGCTCATTATAATAATTTTATTAATCTTTTTCATTGTTTTTACTTTTACTTTTGATTACGTTTTACAGACCGATATTGACACCTATAGTCAAAGATTTCACATTGGGGTAGCTTCCATAATCCAACCCAACGTTTGTGTTGGAATCCCTGAAACTTACTTCAGGATCATAGCCAGAATACTTCGTGAAAGTGAAGAAATTTTGGGCGCTCATATAAACTCTTAATGAGGATAAGTTAAATCTTTGCAAGATGCTCCCTTGTAGATTATATCCTAATGCAATGTTTTTCAATCTGACATAAGAACCATCTTCAACCCAGCGAGTTGACACTTCCGCTTTATTTCCTCCTGAAGCCATAGGAACATCCGTGTTTATATTTGTTGGTGTCCATCGGTTAAGAGCGTCTTTGGTCGCATTGCTTTTCCCTGCCAGCCAATCTAGTTCCATGCGGGTATAATTCATCATGTCGTTCCCAACACTACCGTGTATAAAAATATTTAAATCGAAATTTTTATATTTAAAATCGTTGTTCAATCCAAAAATGAAATCGGGATGGGGATTTCCTATTATAACGCGGTCATCCATATTAACAACTCCGTTGGGTTTGCCGTCAAGTTTTCCACTTGCATCTCGCCCGGTTACATCACGATATTTTATGTTCCCCGGTTTTTTATTTGGCTCAGCACTAAAATTATCTCCTTGCTGATAAACTCCGTCAAATATCCAACCATAGAATGCGCCTATAACTTCGCCTTCTCTAAGTACTTGTGAATCGGAAGAAAGCATGTGACCTGGCACTGTTGAATACAAAACATCACCACCTGCCAAATCAAGTATTTTGTTCCGGTTAAATGAAATATTGAAATCGGTATCCCATTTCAATGATCCGTTCAGATTGACAGTTGATACAGAGAATTCCCAGCCTTTATTTAATACGCTGCCCATATTTTGCAAAGAAGTAGTGTATCCGGAATATTCAGGAAGTGGAACATTATACAAAAGGTCTTCTGTTTTTTTGTAATAATAATCGGCTGTAAAAATCAGACGTTCGTTAAATAATCCCACATCCAATCCAACGTCAGTTTGAGAAGTACTTTCCCAGGTTAAGTTTTTATTTGCAACCGTGCTGGGCATAATGGCGTTAACCGGAGTTCCATCAATGACTGTAGTGGAGGGCCGAAACAAAGCCAGTGATCGGTACGAACCAATCTCAGTATTTCCGGTCATTCCGTAACTTGTTCTTAATTTCAGATGACTCAGTTTCGATATTTTTTTCATAAATGGCTCTTCTTTCACATTCCATGCAAATGCTCCCGATGGGAAAAATGCCCATTTGTGGTTTGCCCCAAAACGTGATGAACCATCATAACGTCCGGTGAATGTAAGCAGGTATTTGTTGGCAAAGTTGTAATTTAACCTTCCGTAAAAAGAAGCAAGTACCCATTGGGTTAAACTTGATGAAGGATTTTGAAATCTGGAACCACCGCCCAGGTTCCAAAACGAGAATGAATTGGTAATAAAATTTTGGTTAGACGCATTCCAGTATTCACTCCGGTTTGACTGGTAGGAATAACCTGCCATAAAGTTTAACTTATTTAAATCGTTGATCGCTTTGTTGTAAGTCAGGTAATTTTCATTCAGCAAAATGGTGTTTTTATTCGACGAAATTGAACCAATACCACCAAAGTTTTCACCGTCTTTTAATATAGTTGGTATATATAGCCCGTTTCTTGAATTTAAAATCTGTACTCCAACTGTTGACCGGAATTTCAAATCTTTCATCAAATCAATTTCGGCATAAGAATTTCCTTGAAAAACATCAATAACCATATTGTTTTGCCTTTCCATTGCAATAGCTACCGGGTTATCGTGTGGGTCACCTATTTTGTGACGGGTGTACATCCCATTCTCATCATAAACCCCTTGTACTGGTTCGAACTTTAATGCTGCAGAAACCACTCCTGTACCAGTCGTTCCCCCGCTTGCCTCCTGAGTCCTTACACCATCCTGCGTTGTGCGGGTAAAATTCATTTTAGTGCCAAACTTTATATGATCGTTAAAGTCAACATCCAGGTTTGTTAATGCTGAAATCCGATTGAAGTTTGAATTGATCACTGTTCCTTTGTTCCCATAGTAATTAGCAGAAGTATAAAATCTGAAATTTTCCTTGCCACCGCTGGCAGATAACTGGTAATTCTGTAAAATGCCTGTCCTAAAAATTTCGTCCTGCCAATCGGTTCCTACGCCATATTGTTGCGGATTTGGATAAGGAATTGCTGTTAATCCGTCGTTTTTGTACATATCATTCATCAATTCGGCAAATTCCTGCCCATTCAGCATATCCAATTTCTTACCAAGTTGCTGAACCGAATAAGATGAATTAAGTTCAATATTTGTTTTGCCTGCTTTTCCTCTTTTGGTTGTTACCAGTACAACGCCGTTAGCACCCCTCGATCCGTAAATAGCTGTAGCCGAAGCATCTTTTAAAATTTCAATGGACTGAATATCTTCAGGAGCAGGGACATTACCCCCTGCAAAACCATCAACTACATACAATGGTTCGCTGCTGGCATTAATTGAAGTACCCCCGCGGATTCGAATACGGGCTTCAGTTCCCGGTTCACCATTTCTTGAAGTAACCATTACCCCTGAAGCACGCCCCTGGAGTGCCTGTGTCGCTCCCAATGCAGGATAAGCAGCTAATTCGGTTGAAGATACAGATGTTACCGAACCTGTTAAATCGCTTTTTCGCATGGTTCCATAGCCAATTGCCACAACTTCCTCAATACCAATTGCATCTTCGGCAAGTGATACATTAATTGTGGTTTTTCCGCCAACAGCCACTTCCTGCCCCTTCATCCCCACAAATGAAAACTGTACTGTTGCATTTTCAGGAACATTGTTAAGAGAATAATTCCCGTTTCCATCGGTGATCGTTCCGTTCGTTGTACCTTTCACAACTACTGAAACCCCTGGAAGTGATGCGCCAGAAGAGTCAGTCACTTTCCCCGAAACAGATTTCTGTTGCTGGGAGATCATCTCACTTTTTGCTGCACCTTTTGAGCTGATTACGATGTCTTTGTCCAAAACATGGTAGGTTAATCCGGTACCGGTAAGTACTTTGTTTAGGATTACTTCAATGGTTTCGTTTTTAGTCTCGATAGAAACACGCGCATCAGCAGGAATCTGTTCGTTTTTGTAAAAAAAATCGAACTCCGATTGTTCCTGGAGAACTTTAAATACCTGTTGCAGGGTCGCATTTTCAACCCTGATGTTCAGCTTTGTTTTTTGGGAATAAACCGAAGCCGAAACATGAATGAGTGAAACAAAAAATAGCAATACAATTAGTCGCATGGTCATCCAAATTTTACGGACTTTTTCCCGGTCAAGGGAAAAGCCCCCGATTAATTTTTTTTTCATAAATTTGCTTTGCTTTAAGATGAAGTTTTAATTTATTAAGACTCAACATTGGAACGGAGGATGGTGGTACATTCTCCGTTTTTGTTTTTCATTCTGTTAGTTTTTACCTCCTTTTTTAAGTTTTATTGGATATTGGTTATTGTAAATTCAATATTGGATATTTTTTCTTTTTTTTTCTTTCAGTTTTCTTCTCTGTTTCTATTCCGTCCGAATAATCGGAAACGCTCTGTTCTGCTTCATTTCGCGGACGGTAAAAAAACTTGATGTTCTCTTTCTACAAATATTCCGCAACGCTGTTGCTTTGGAATCCTGCATTAAATCCTGAACACTGCGACTGAACACTTTTTCCTTTTCCTGAGCCTTTGCCTTTTTACTACTTCTTCGATATCCTTATTTTATCCGTCTTTACTTCATACCTGATTGGAACCGTTAAATTCAGCAGTTCAAGAAAATGTCTGGCATCCTTGTTACGTTTGATCACCCCTGAAAAGTGCATTCCATTGAAATAAGTTTCATCGGCGGTAATCTCAACATCGTACCAACGTTCCACCACTTTAAATACCTCCAATAAATCTTCGTTCTGGAACTCATACCGGCCATCTTTCCACGAACTGAAGGTTTCAGGATTAACCTTGCTGATAATCAGTCGTTTTTCTGATTTATTAAAAAGACTTTGCTCTCCCGGTATGAGCAGGGTAGTTTGACTGCCGATGTGTAATCGGATTTGTCCGGTTTCGAGTGTTGTTTCAATTTCGTTTGAATTCTCGTAAGCCCTTACATTAAAAGAAGTTCCGAGTACTTCAATCTGCTGGCCGTTTACTTCAACACGGAAAGGGCGTTTTGCATCTTTGGCAACTTCAAAAAAAGCTTCTCCTGAAAGTTTTACAACCCGTTCGCTGGTTCCAAAAACGGAAGGTGTTGTCAGTTTGGTTTCAGAATTGATCCAGATCCGGGTTCCATCGGCCAGGAACACCTGGTTGACCTGTCCTTTCGGTACGAAAATTTCCTGCATGGTTACTTGTGCAGTTTGCTGTTCGCCGGTAAATGAAATAAAGCGGCTTCCCCAACCCAATCCGAAAGTAACCAAGAGGATTGCGGCTATTTGGAGAATTTTTTTCAAACTGATTGTTTCCTGTTTCGGTGCGATGCGTTTTTTTAGCAATTCCAGTTCAGGAGTGATTTCGTATTTTTTTAGGTTCGAATGAAAATTAAAGGTATCCCAGATGTCTTTTTCTGCAAACAGTCGCTTTTTATTTTCCGGCGATTGCAGCATCCACTGGTGCAGTTGCTGGTTTTCTTCTTCTGAAGTTTTTCCCTGAAGGTATTTTTGTATGATGGTTTCGATTTCGGACATGATTTTTTTGCTTTTACTACTCTATGATCGGAAGAGAAGTAAAAACCCTACCCCGGTGTGAAAAAAAATACCACACCTGCCCGATGCAGGCGGGGATTACACGGATTACCACAGTTTGGTAGAAAATGTGAAGATTTGAGGATGTGAAAATTTGAAATGGAGAAGGGGGGATCAGTCGCAGTGACCAAACAGGATTTGGACAGGAAAATGGGTGACACGATTTTTAATCGCGTTATTTAAAGAAAACGGAGATTGAAAATCTCCGCACCCATGGATAAAAGCAAGCCAGTACCAAAACTTTCCCCCTTGGAGAATTAGAAGGGGGCTTCTCTATTAATCCTTGAACAAGTTTCCGGATAAAAACATCAGCAATGGTAAATAATCTTTCATCTCTGTTCGGATGATGCCCAGCGCTTTGGTGATTTGTTTTTCGACCGCTTTCACGGAAATGTCCAGTTCTGCTGCAATTTCCTTGTTCTTTTTGTTTTCAAATCGGCTCAACGTAAAAATTTGCCGGCAGCGGTCGGGTAGATTATTTAAAACTTCGTTCAACTTATCTTCCAGTTCCTGCTCCATCAGGCTGGTTTTTTCTTCCATGTAAAACCGAAGCTCTTCTTCCTGAAGTTTTAGTTTGGCCGATTCTAAGTATTTGCTCCTGACTTTTTGTTTTTCAATTAGCTGAAGACAACTGTTCCGCACCATCGTAAACAGAAGTGCATTCAGCGATTGTTTGATCGTAATTGACTGATCGGACCATAATTTTACAAATACATCCTGAACAATGTCGCGGGCAGCTTCATCGTCCACAAATTTGGCGGCATAATAAAACAAAGGTTTGGAATACTGTCTGAAGAGATCATCAAACAATTCAGGATTCCTCTTTTCAGCGAACATACCTTTGTCTCCGAATTGAACCATCTGTGAATAGGGGTTTTCAATAAGTCGGCTAAAGTAGAAAATAAGAAAGTGGTTTCAAAGTATGTTTTAATTCAGCGCAAACGGTGCTTCAAGTAAACTGGCCGAATTGGTTCCGACAAACACTTTGAAATCGCCGGGTTCGCTTACGAATTTCAATTCGCTGTTGTAAAAGCGCAGGTCTTTTTCAGTCAGGGTAAATTCAACAGTGCGGGTTTCGCCTTTTTTCAGGAATACTTTCTGAAAGCCTTTCAGCTCTTTTACAGGGCGGGTAACCGTTCCGACCATGTCGCGCAAATACAACTGAACCACTTCGGCGCCATCGTAATTTCCGGAGTTGGTAAGTTCAACCGAAACGGTCAGTTTTCCATCCTTCGTCAGTGTTGATTCACTTAATTTCAGGTTTTTATAGTCGAAAGTAGTATAGCTCAATCCAAATCCAAACGGGAACAATGGTTCATTCGGAACATCGAGGTAATTGGAGCGGAATTTCGAGAACCAGGCACCTTCGGCCAATGGACGTCCGGTATTTTTGTGGTTGTAGAAAATTGGAATCTGGCCAACATTCTGTGGAAAAGTCGCACTTAGTTTTCCTGAAGGATTTACCTTTCCAAGCAACACATCCGCAATGGCATCGCCCGCTTCGGAACCTGCAAACCAAACATTCAGGATGGCCGGAACATTGGCTTTTTCCCAGCTGATGGTCAACGGACGTCCGGTAAACAACACCATCACCACCGGTTTGCCGGTTGCCAGCAAAGCTTCCAGCAATTCTTTCTGGTTCTCCGGAAGGTTAATGTCTGAACGGCTTGACGCTTCGCCGCTCATTTCAGCCGATTCGCCCATGGCAGCTATGACCACATCCGATTTCCGGGCAATGGCAACCGCTTCGGCAATCATTTCTTTTTGCGAGCGCTTGTC
>JAUYTA010000403.1 GCA_030695265.1 Bacteroidota bacterium | reverse complement strand
TTCCATGTCGCTTGTCATCTTTCCAGTTTGATTCTTCCATCAGCTCTCCTGTAGTGTAATATTTTTTACTGATTCCATTTTTCTGTCCGTTCAAAAAACTTTCGGCAGATACAATTTTGGCATCCTTGAAATAGCTCCATTCACCGGTTTTCATCTGCCCGATGTACTTTCCCTGAGCGATCAGATTGCCGCTTTCATCGTATAAACTGGCGTCCGAAAGTTCACTTCCTTCAATAAAATTCAGAACCGCTTTTAATTTTCCGTTCGGATGAAAACGTTTCATTTCGCCCACCGGCTGATCATTTTTAAAGGTTCCCTGATACGATAATTTTCCATCGGCATCTTTTTTTGTCCAGAAACCCTGTTTGCGACCCTGCGGATCAATCTGATTTACAGAGTTCTGGGCAACAATACTTCCAGCGAAAAGAAGAATAATACAAACAATCAATACTCGCATAATTTATAATTTTAACGAACCACGAAGTTAAAGATTTATTTGGCGAAACAGTTTTCCAAATTTCTCATTTTCGGGTATGCGTTTTATTTCAATTGGAGATTTAATTCTATTTTTGGTTCAAAAAATAATTCTCATGCGCCCTATCCAATCACCCGAATTTATCCGGACTAACAGTGAAAACTGCGATTTCAGGCAGTTGGTAATTGCCCTTGACGCAGATCTTTATCAACGAAACGGAGAAGCCCAACTTCAATACCGCCAATACAACCAGATTGACAAAATAAAAAATGCAATCGTGGTTTATGTCGATGAAAAGCCGGTTGGTTGCGGTTGTTTCAAACGGTTTGACGACGAAACGGTGGAAATAAAACGAATGTTTATTTTTCCTGAAATGCGGGGTAAACAGTTGGCATCCCAATTATTACGCGAATTGGAAATGTGGGCCGTAGAGGAAGGCTATACCAAAGCGGTGCTCGAAACTGGATTACGACAAGTGGAAGCCATCAGACTTTACACCCGGGCAGGGTATATGCTGACGGAAAACTACGGTCAATATATTGGAATGGAAGAGAGTATTTGCTACGGGAAGGAATTGAGGTAACTTCGAGTGAGCGGGTGACTTGAAGTCACCTGCTCACTAAACTTCGCCCAACAAAAAGCCCCGCCGGAAATTCCGACAGGGCTTTTTAGTTTCTGTTTTCCGGGAGTTTACATTACTTCTTTGAGTTCAACTCATTATGATTTTTTCCATTTTATTGAACAGCCAATTGCTTTTGTAGCGGTAACAGCTATGTCTTTCCCATCAATTAGAGAATTAACCGCGTCTGACACATATTTTTTATCGGCTTTCGAAGCATTATCAGCGTTGTTGTCAATAGCTCCGATGTATTTTACAACCATCTTGTCACCTTCTTTGGCTACCACATAAACATGAGGCGTATTGGTTGCTCCAAATTGTTTGGCAACTGCTTGTGATTCATCATAGAGATAAGGATAACTATACGCTTCATCTTTTGCTTTCTTTTGCATTTTTTCAAACGAATCATCCGGATTAATCTTTATATCGTTGCTGCTTATCGCAATAACAGGGTAAGCTTTGGCGCTGAAATCCTTATTGAGCTGTTCAACGCGACTTTCATATTTAATAGCAACCGGACATGAATTACAGGTAAAAACCACAATAAAGCCTTTTGCTGAAGGATACTGGGCAAGAGAGACATTTTTGTTATCTACGTTCTTCAGGCTGAAATCAGTAACCACATCTCCAACCTTGTACTGAGCCTGTAATTCAGTGAATAAAAACAGGCTTAAAATGAAACTGGCAATAAGTGTTCTTGTTTTCATTACTGTTGTAGTTTTAGTTTATAAAAATGAATGAATTGTTTTTTCTAATTGGGGTTTATCTAAAGGCTCAGCAATAAAATGATGAATTTTCCGCGCATGATTAAAAAATAGAGTTGCTGGAATACTTCCCTGCCATCCTGAATCAACCTCGTCGATCCATGAATTATGATCCGTTTCTACCATCAGCGCAACATTAAAAGTGTAGTTATTCTTTTTCAGAAAGGGCATCAACTTCTTATCCGCATCAGAGGGAAAATCAAGACTGACAAATAAAAAATCAACTTTACTGCGGTCTGACTCATTGATCGTTTTTTGAAAAGCAGGTAACTCTGCGATACAAGGTCCACACCATGTCGCCCAAAAATTAATTACGTGCAGTTTATCCGAAGGATTTTTCAGAATACTGGTAAGCTCCGCCTTCGTAATTTTTCGAATATTCTGTGCAACATTGACTGTTACAGAACAAAAAAATAGCACCGTAATAATTAAAAATGTTTTCATTCCTATACTCTTTGAAAGCAAAAAACATCTATTATTTTCTTTTGTTTAGGCTTATTCATGATTTAACTACATCATTAACAATTAATAACAAGAATACGAAACAGATGTTAACGAATTATATGATGATTCAGGAGTTCATCAAATTCCAAAAGATTTATGAAATGAATGAGCAGATGACTAGTGAGCAGGTGAAGTCACCTGCTCACTAAACTTCGCCCAACAAAAAGCCCCGCCGGAAATTCCGACAGGGCTTTTAAATATTTATTGTTGTAATACTTCGGTCTTCCAACTTTCTTACTTCACTTCTTCAAAAGAAACACTACTGAATATCAATTAATTATAAACTTATGGTACAAATATGATACAGATGACACTAATTTATTCTGAGAATCTATATTCCAATCATTGGGCGTAAAGATACAGTTTTTGCCTTCATTGTTCGCCATATAATGTTTCGTTAGGTTGCAAAGATTGTTTGTTATAATCTCAAGTTGTATTTTCTAAATCAGGAAGTAAAATAGTGCCAAATAAGGAAGTAAAATAGTGCCAAATCAGGAAGTAATATGATGCCAAATAGGGAAGTTTAAATTGAAATGTATCAAATTTTTCTATATTTGCATAAAATTAGTATCAACTAAATTATGAGTGAAAGACCTTATTTATTGCGCGTGTGTGATCAGGAATTACAAATAGCATTACAATCATCGGGAGCAGTTTTGATTGAGGGAGCCAAATGGTGCGGAAAAACACGTACTGCTTCTATTGCGGCAAAGAGCATTTTGTATATGCAAGATCCGGATAATTCGGCATCTTACCAGGCAATGGCCGACACAAAGCCTTCACTGTTACTCAAAGGTGAAGCACCAAGATTAATTGATGAGTGGCAAATGGCTCCGGTTTTGTGGGATGCAGTCAGATTTGAAGTAGATAAAAGAGGAGATGCCGGTCAGTTTATTTTGACAGGTTCTGCAGTACCTGCTGATAACGTAACTGCACATACCGGAACCGGACGGTTTTCCCGAATGTTGATGCGTCCTATGAGTCTATTTGAATCGAATGAATCGAATGGAACAATATCATTAGGTGATCTGTTTGATGGGAATCAAGCTGTCGAGTCGATGTCGGAATTGTCTAT
The DNA here is from genome assembly GCA_030695265.1 of Bacteroidota bacterium. Classification (GTDB taxonomy): domain Bacteria; phylum Bacteroidota; class Bacteroidia; order Bacteroidales; family Prolixibacteraceae; genus Aquipluma. The sequence continues at coordinate 3,784 of JAUYTA010000403.1, read as the reverse complement.
AGAAAAAATAGCTATTGCTATATGCAGAGGTGGATGGCCTGCCAGTATCTTGAAAAATGAAACTTCGGCCTTACGTATGTCAAGAGATTATGTAGAGGCTGTAATTAATCATGATGTGTCACGCGTTGATGATGTGGAAAAAAATCCCGAAAGAGTTCGTTTATTGTTGCGATCTCTTGCAAGAAATGTAGCTACATTAGCCTCAATACAGACCATTAAAAATGATATAGAGGCAACAGATGTTTCAATTTCAGATAAAACAATTAGTTCTTACCTAAATGCGTTACGAAGAATTTTTGTAGTGGAAGATTTGCCTGCCTGGTTGCCGTCTATGCGTTCCAGGTCGGCAATACGCACTTCAGCAAAAAGACATTTTGTTGATCCCTCAATTGCAACGGCAGTGTTGCGAACAAATCCGGATGGATTGTTGAATGACTTTTTGACTTTTGGGTTTCTGTTTGAATCTTTATGCACACGAGATATTCGTATTTATGCGCAAGCGATTGATGGTGATGTCTTTCATTATCGCGATAAAAGTGGATTAGAATCCGATTTGATAGTTCGGCTAAGAGATGGTCGTTGGGCAGCGATAGAAGTAAAGTTAGGAAACAAACAGATTGAGGAAGCTGCTCAAAATCTATTGGCACTAAAAGCAAAAATTGATGAAGATAAAATGGGACAAGCTTCATTCTTAATGGTCATAACCGGAGGTCAATATGCTTATCGTCGTAATGACGGGGTTTTGGTAGTTCCAATCGGATGCCTGAAGAATTAGGATGTGCTTAGTTTTTTCAACTCCACGTGAACCAGTAGTCCAATCATACGACTTTCCCCGTTGATTTCCAGTATTATCTGTCTCTCTTAGAAGCTTCTGAAACTGTTCAGATAATTTGTCCATAGAAGTTTATTTTCTGCAAAAAAATAAATATGCACTAATTGAGTGCATATTTTAATAAAAATAGCATTATTAAAGTGCAAATTGTATTATGCACGATTCTGTTTATATTTCAAAATATCAAACACAATAAATTTTAAAAAATAAAAACCGCAGTAAATCAAATGTTTACTGCGGTTTCCTAATTTTTGATAGTCGTTTTTAATCGACTTTTTACTTTACTTCTTCAAAATCAACATCAGTTACTTCGCCGTCTTGCTTGCTTCCGCTTGCATTGGCTTGCGGTTCACCTTGTGGCTGTTGCGGATTTCCGTTTGCCTGTGCCTGTGCATTGTACATTTCCTGCGATGCAGCCTGGAATACAGCATTCAATTCAGCAGTTGCAGCATCAATACCCGCAATATCCTGAGATGCATGTGCAGTTTTAAGTTTCGTCAGTGCTGCCTGAATCGGTTCTTTTTTGTCGGCTGGCAATTTATCACCAAATTCAGTCAACTGTTTTTCAGTAGTGAAAATCAAACTGTCGGCCTGGTTGAGCTTGTCAACTTTTTCGCGTGCAGCTTTGTCAGTTGCTTCGTTGGCAGCAGCTTCGTCGCGCATGCGTTTGATTTCAGCATCGGTCAAGCCTGAAGAGGCCTCAATACGAATCGATTGCGATTTACCGGTTGCTTTATCTTTGGCAGCTACATGCAGAATGCCGTTGGCATCTATGTCGAATGTTACCTCAATTTGAGGAACTCCACGCTGTGCAGGTGGCAGACCGTCGAGGTGGAAACGGCCAATGGTTTTGTTTCCGTTTGCCATGGGGCGTTCGCCTTGCAGCACATGAATTTCAACCGAAGGCTGATTATCGGAAGCCGTGGTAAATGTTTCAGATTTTTTTGTTGGGATGGTTGTGTTTGATTCGATCAAGCGGGTCATCACGCCACCCATGGTTTCGATGCCCAGTGAAAGCGGTGTAACGTCCAACAAAAGAACGTCTTTCACTTCGCCTGTCAAAACACCACCCTGAATTGCCGCTCCGATAGCTACAACTTCGTCAGGATTTACACCTTTTGAAGGAGTTTTTCCGAATAACTGCTGTACTTTTTCCTGAACGGCAGGAATACGGGTTGAACCACCAACCAGAATTATTTCGTCGATGTCACTTGCCTGTAATCCTGCATTCTTCAACGCTTTGCGACAAGGTTCCATTGTAGACTGAATCAGTTTGTCGCACAATTGTTCGAATTTGGCGCGGGTCAAAGTATTTACCAAATGCTTCGGAATACCGTTCACCGGCATAATATATGGCAAATTGATTTCGGTCGATGTTGAACTTGATAATTCGATTTTCGCTTTTTCTGCAGCTTCTTTCAAACGCTGTAAGGCCATCGGATCCTGACGAAGGTCGATTCCTTCGTCCTTCTTAAATTCAGCAGCCAACCAGTCAATGATTTCCTGATCGAAGTCGTCACCACCCAGGTGGGTATCACCATCGGTTGATTTAACTTCAAACACACCTTCGCCCAATTCGAGAATTGAAATATCGAAAGTACCGCCACCAAGGTCGAATACTGCGATTTTCATTTCACGGTGCATTTTATCCAATCCGTAAGCAAGTGCAGCTGCAGTTGGTTCGTTAATGATACGACGAACATTTAAACCAGCAATTTCGCCTGCTTCTTTAGTTGCCTGACGTTGTGAATCATTAAAGTAAGCCGGAACTGTAATAACAGCATCGGTAACTTCCTGTCCGAGGTAATCCTCCGCAGTTTTCTTCATTTTCTGAAGAATCATGGCCGAGATTTCCTGTGGCGAATATTTGCGGTCATCAATAACTACGCGCGGAGTGTTGTTATCACCCAGAACCACAGTGAATGGAACACGTTTAATTTCCTTGGTCAGGTTGGCATAGTTTTCACCCATGAACCGTTTGATTGAAGAGATCGTTTTTGCAGGGTTTGTAATGGCCTGACGTTTTGCCGGATCACCAACTTTACGTTCGCCATTTTCAATAAATCCCACGATTGATGGTGTAGTACGTTTGCCTTCGCTGTTTGGGATAACAACAGGTTCGTTTCCTTCCATAACTGATACGCACGAGTTGGTGGTACCTAAGTCAATTCCAATAATTTTTCCCATTTTGATATTATTTTTTAATCTGATTGTTTCTAAAATAAATTATTACGGGCTTGAAATATCAATCATTATGCCATTCAGGAGGAAACAGAAAATGGCGCAATATTGACACCTGAATCGTTTGGCATAGGTTTATCCTGACATTTTTTGTGACAAAAAGACAGCGGAATGCAAAGAATTTGCTACTTTCATACCTTCTTAAACTAATATTAATGAAACATAAACCTGTACAGGCTGTTCCACGCGAACGCCTTTTATCTCTCGATGCTTTACGTGGATTTGACATGTTCTGGATTACCGGAGGCAGTTACCTGGTGACAGTTATTGCCAATTATTCCGGGGCAGCATGGCTCGAACAGGTGGTAGAACAAATGGAGCATGTTCCCTGGAACGGCTTTCATTTTTACGACCTGATTTTTCCGCTTTTCATGTTTATCAGTGGAGTTGCAATTCCTTTTGCACTGGTCTCGAAACTTGAAAGAAAGGTTCCCAGTTACGAACTGGCCAAAAAAGCTGTTACGCGTGGGATTGTCCTTGTTCTGTTAGGATTTATTTACAATGGTGTGTTCAGCAATGGGTTTGAAAATCCGAGATTCGCAAGTGTTTTGGGGCAAATTGGACTGGCATATATGTTTGCCGCCCTGATTGTGATTTACAGTAAATCGTTTAAAAATACCCTTTTTTGGTTGGCCGGAATACTGGCCGGAATCGGAATTCTTCAATTGCTGGTGCCAGTTCCTGAAATCGGCGCGGGTGTGCTAACTCCTG
>JAUYTA010000402.1 GCA_030695265.1 Bacteroidota bacterium | reverse complement strand
AGCAGCCAATTCGATCAGAATGAGGTGAGATAATTCGAGCGGAAGGGGCATGTAATTATCGGTTTCAGAACATGCAAAACCAAACATCATTCCCTGGTCGCCTGCACCCTGATCCATTTTATCAGCTTTGTCAACGCCACGGTTGATATCAGGGCTTTGTTCGTGAATGGCGCTAAAAACACCGCACGAGTCGCCGTCAAAACGATATTCGGCTTTGGTGTAGCCAGCCTGGTTAATTACCCTCCTTGCAGTTTCCTGCACATCAACATAAGTATTCGACTTTACTTCTCCGGCAAGTACAACCTGTCCGGTAGTAACAAGTGTTTCGATGGCAACTTTAGAGTTGACATCGTGGGCGAGAAATTCGTCCAGAAGTGCATCCGATATCTGATCAGATACTTTGTCAGGATGGCCTTCAGAAACTGATTCGCTTGTGAAATAGTAACTCATAATTTGATCAATTTAAATTGCCCGCAAAACAATCAGATATTTCTGAATGGTTTCAGGAACAATAGATTATACAAAAACGCTGTGGAATAATTGATCGAAAAGCAAGATGAAAATCGGATCGTTTTAGCATTTTTTTCCGTGGTTGCAATCAGTACAAATTTATCCACATAACGGGTGCAAATGTAAAAGTTTTTTCGGACAACGAAGTCTTTATATGAGAAAAAATTGCCAATTCTTTTTATTTGAGGAAAATGTATCTGTTTAAGCAAGGTCATTTTATTGTCATTAGGTAGTCATTCAATCGTCATTCAATCGTCATTTAGTTGCCGGGAAACAATGAATGACAATTAAATGACCATCAATGACTCATCTCAATAGGGATAATGTAAATTGTATTTTATCAGGAGATTAAATCACATTCACTTCGTCAATTCCTGAAATACATTTTCAAGGCTTTGTTGTTGCTCTTTCAATGTCAGTAAAACAAGGTTGTTTGAAACTGCAAAATGAAACAGTACAGGCCTGAGATCGAGGTTGTTTTCAGATTCTGCCAGAAAGCTTGTTTTGCCGGTTTGCTCGATTTTCAGGAGACCGGGAATTTTTCGCAATGTTTCCAAATCAGGAGTTTTATCAAATTCAACCCAAACAGTTTGTTTTTGGGCAAACTTTCCGGCTTTGAGCTGGTCAATTGATCCGTCGGCAACCAGTTTCCCTTTGTAGATAATGATTACACGGGTGCAAACAGCTTCCACTTCCTGCATAATATGG
>JAUYTA010000387.1 GCA_030695265.1 Bacteroidota bacterium | reverse complement strand
CATCGTCTCTAATATCCGACTGAAGCGAAGTCAGGATAAAATTTGAAGCTACAAACATGCCAAGCAACGAACCCATCGGATTAAACGACTGAGCCAGGTTTAGCCTTCTTGTTGCAGTTTCCTCATCTCCCATCGAAAGAATGTAAGGGTTGGCAGTTGTTTCCAGAAATGCCAGTCCGAAGGTCAAGATGTATAAAGACAAGAGGAAGAACTCGAAAACTTCATACTTGGCAGCGGGGTAAAACAGTAGCGCGCCGCAAGCATATAATCCCAATCCGACCAGGATACCTTTTTTATAACTGTATCTTTTTACATACAGTGCGGCAGGAATGGCCATGGTGGCATATCCGCCGTAAAATGCAAACTGTATCAGCGCGGCTTTTGCTGTTGAAATCTCCATTACTGTTTTAAACGCGGCTACCATCGGGTTGGTAATGTCGTTTGCAAATCCCCATAAGGAAAACAGGCTGGTAATCAGGATAAAAGGAACCAGCAATTCCTTTGAAACAACTTTGGCTTTGGTTTTAGTATTCACAATTCAGATTGTTTAGTTTATTTACTGATTCAAAAATCATTAAACTAATCCGAATTGCCAAATTCATTTTTTCAAACTGCGACTTCGCAAAGCTTTGCACTTTAAAAAATGTGTTGAGGAACATTTTTTTTGAGGGTGGGGAGTCACGACACAGATTACACAACTGCCCGACGCAGCTACTGTTTACCCCAATATTTTTCCAAATAATTAACTCAAAAGATGATTCGTTCCTACGGAACTCTTTACTATACAATCAATCCATACCCCCGGATTAAAATCCGGGGCTACACAATGAATCATCCCTTCGGGATTAACATGTAAAAGCCATAGGCTTGATTCATTTTGAAGGGATGGAATTTATTCCGTCCATGTGAATTACCACCACAAACCCACAGAGAGCCTTAGGGCTCGGGACATTTTAATTTGTGGGTACACGGTAGCCGACGCATGCGGGGATTTTCACAGATAAATAAACAATCAAAGTGAGTTTCAATCTGTGTTTATCTTTTTAATCTGTGGTAGAAATAATTCCTGCAAAGCAAGGCATTGGCTTAATGAGTTCA
>JAUYTA010000385.1 GCA_030695265.1 Bacteroidota bacterium | reverse complement strand
TTCCATTGATACTTTAAGATCGTCAATGGCATCTGCAACTGTGTTGCCCTGCCCATTTAATATCGTACTTACTGTATCCGGCGTATATGCACTGTAAATCCCATCTGTTCCTTTTTCAATAATCACCAATATCTTTTTCATTGATATTAATTTTTAGTCAGACTATTTTAGCCCGGCAAGTTTTAAAATTCCATATAATGTACCTGTCCTAACTTCTTCCGAAGAGTGTTTCCCAACTGGTATTCTTCCATTTTTAGAAGGATGTATGTATATATGATGTTTCTTAGTCCGTTCGATGTACCATCCGTCTTTTTCAAGAATTTTGTACAATTCTGAGAATTTCATAGTCGGTTGAAATCAGGTTTGATGCTTCAAAAGTAAGAAGATTAACTCAAACAAAAAATGAAATTTGTAACAATTTTGTTCTTTTATTGAAAAAAGCAACAAAGAGTTAAGGGAAATTTTCGGGTAAAAATTATGAATTGGACTTCATTGATAATATTATTTTTAGCAACTTTGAATGTTTTTCCTGAAGTGTTAATTTCAGACTTGTAACAAAACCGAAAGGAGGTCTTCAATGAATGTCGAAACATTAAGTGATCCGAACTCAATTCATAAAAGCAAGACAAAAAAGAACAAGCAAAAATTCAAGAAAAAAACCATTTTTAAAAAGTTTGATGCCGAAGGTTTTTTATACGCCTGGGGTTTTGCAATTGCATTTGCTGTAGCCGGTATTCTGATTTTTTTTGAAGTAAAAACTCCCGAAGGTGCTTCCGAATCAATTGGGAATTCAAATTATCAACGATTCTCAGGGTTTCATCCCGAATCAGCCAAAGAAGTGTTGGCCATTATTGTGGGAAGCCTTCTTCTTTTAATCGCTGTGTATTGCATTTTTTTAGGGCTGAAAATTGTCGCCCAATTTATTGTTGGCAAGAAACTGAAATTTGGGAAAACAGTAAAATTGAATTTTAACAAAAGTAGATTTCGCAAACAGTTATCAGATAAAACTTCCATTTCTAAATAAAGGTTATAATTTTGGGCTTCATTGCTAAAATTTTAAAATGAACGATAAATTAAATGCCTTTGCCCGCCTGCTGGAAATCATGGATGAGTTGCGCGAAAAATGTCCGTGGGACAAAGAGCAAACCCTCGAATCGCTCCGGAAACTTACCATCGAAGAAACATACGAACTGGCCGATGCCATCCTGAACAACGATCTGAACGGAATTAAAAAAGAGTTGGGCGACCTGATGCTCCACATTGTTTTTTATGCCAAAATCGGTTCCGAAAAAGGTGCTTTCGACATGGCTGATGTTTTGAACTCCATCAACGAAAAGCTTGTTTACCGCCATCCGCATGTGTTCGGCGAAGTGGATGTGGCGAATGCCCGCGAAGTGGAACAGAACTGGGAAACACTTAAATTAAAGGAGAAAGGCGGAAATACACGTGTTCTGGAAGGCGTTCCGGCTGCCATGCCTGCTTTGATAAAAGCAAACCGTATTCAGGAAAAAGCCAGCGGGGTTGGGTTCGATTGGGAATATAAAGAACAGGTTTGGGACAAGGTGAAAGAAGAAATCAACGAATTGTGTGTCGAAATTGATGCCATCGATAAAGATAAGATTGAAGGTGAATTTGGCGACCTGTTTTTTGCCATGGTGAATGCAGCCCGCTTGTATGGAATTGATCCGGAAACTGCACTGGAACGTACCAATCTGAAATTTATAAGCCGTTTTCATTACCTCGAAAGTGAAACACTTCAGAAAGGAAAAGACCTGAAAAAGATGAGCCTGGACGAAATGAATGAGATTTGGGACGAGGCGAAAAGGTTGGAAAGACTGTAAAAAAGTGGTCAGTCGCAGTGAACAGAAAATTTCAGTAAATCAGTAACATTGATGATAAATAAACTTCAGAACAAGGGAATTTTATTTCTGCTCCTGATAATACTTTCAAATGGAGTATTTGCACAAATCGATACTGTTCGTTTTAATAAATATTATTTCAAAAAATACTGGACCGACACCAAGGGAATTGTAACATCACCTGCCAGATGGCAGCAACGCGACTGGGTAAAGCTGGGCATTTTTGTTACAGGAACTGTCGGTTTAACGCTTGCCGATCAGTCGGTTAAAGATTATTTTCAAGATAACAAAACTAAAACTGAGACATATATCTCTGCAAATTTTCTTGAGCGCTTTGGTGCTGAGCACAGTATTCTCTTGCTGACAGGTATATTTACCTATGGAATGCTGTCAAGAAGCGATAGATGTGTCAGTACCGCATTGATTGC
>JAUYTA010000379.1 GCA_030695265.1 Bacteroidota bacterium | reverse complement strand
GCCATGTGATCGAAACTGATATTGGTAATTACCGACACTTCAGGAGTTATAATATTGGTAGAATCGAGTCTGCCACCCAAACCGACTTCAATCACGGCCACATCAACCTCCATGGTTCTGAAATAATCGAAGGCCATAGATACAGTCAACTCAAAAAAGGAAGGTTCCAGTTTTGCGGTTTCGTTTTGCTTCAGAAACGATTTGGTAAACTGCACCACCGCATCTTCACCAATCATTTCGCCATTTACCCGGATTCGCTCCCTGAAATCCTTTAAATGCGGCGAGGTATAAAGTCCGGTCTTGTAGCCTGCTTCCTGCAAAACAGAGGCTAACATGTGCGAAACTGAACCTTTCCCGTTGGTTCCGCCTATGTGAATGCTCCTGAACGACCGGTGCGGAAAATCAAACATCTCGTCCAGCCGGATGGTATTGTCAAGGTTGTCTTTGTAAGCGGCGGGGCCAGTGCGTTGAAACATTGGCAATTGACTGTATAAATAATCAAGTACTTCCTGGTAGGTTTTCATCCCTTCAAATCTTATTAACAAATTACTTTTGCAAAGTTGACAATTAAAGTGCTGTGAAAAATACAATACATGTGTTTTTTTCTATTTTTATCGAAACCTTAAAGCAACGTGGGATGGCTACTAAAAAACAGACAAAGATTTTCGTGCTCGATACCAATGTGATTCTGCACGACCATACATGCATTTATCAGTTTCAGGATAATGACATAGTGATTCCGATTACAGTTTTGGAAGAACTCGACAAATTTAAGCGGGGAAACGACCCGATTAATTTTCAGGCACGTGAATTTGTACGCGAACTGGATGAAATTATCGGTGACAAACTTTTTAACGGTGGCATAAAACTGGGATCAGATAAAGGGAAGCTGATCATAGAAACAGGCAAACCTTTTTCAGAAGAAATAAAACAATCGTTTCTTGAAGATATTCCCGATCACCGGATTCTGGCGATTACCATGCATATTGCCCAAAAATTTCCGGCACGGCCATGTATTCTGGTAACCAAGGATATCAACCTTCGGATGAAAGCCAAATCTTTAAAAATTCATGCCGAAGATTATTACAACGACAAGGTAAAAGACATACAGGTACTGAACAAGTCTGTTACTGAACTGGAAAATTTTGACGACAATTCAATTGAAAAGTTTTACCATGAAAATACGATGCCGGTTGAATTAATGGGTCTGACAAAACCTCCCGACATCAACGAGTATTTTATCATGAAATCGTCCAAATCCAGTGTTTTAGGCCGTTATGATGGCGGACTGAAAAAAATGGTACGGGTGGAGAAAAAAACAGCATACGGAATCAAGCCCCGAAATGCAGAACAGACCTTCAGCCTCGATGCACTTTTTAATCCTGAAATTAAACTGGTTGCTCTTAC
>JAUYTA010000372.1 GCA_030695265.1 Bacteroidota bacterium | reverse complement strand
TCGAGCTCCAGTTCTTTTGTAGGGAAAGTGCTGTTAATCAGAATGTCGCTGATCAGATCCATCGAGCGGTGGTAATATTCGCTGAGGAAAGTGGCATAAACAGCGGTTTCTTCCTTGGTGGTATAGGCATTCAGTTCGCCGCCTACATCCTCAATGCGGTTTAAGATATGAAAAGCCCTGCGCTTTTGGGTGCCTTTAAAAATTACGTGTTCAATAAAATGAGCGATGCCTTGTTCGTTTGCCTCCTCATCCCTCGATCCGGTATTGATCAGTACTCCAAAATGCGAAACCGGTGATTTCGCTTCCTGATGAATTATACGGATTCCATTCTTTAATACGAATGTTTGCATCTATTTTCCTGAAAAGTGTAAAAAATTTTGGTTTGCAAAAGTATGAAAAAGAAATGGTTCAATACCGAAAGCAAAAAAAATGCAACAGATGAAAACATTTATTTTTGTAGTTTGAATAATTGGTCTATATTTGCAACCCGAAAGCGAAACGGAATAGCCAAAAGCAACTCCGAAAAGCCTCGAAAAAAGTCCGCGCCGGACTCAAAACGGTGCCATAGCTCAGTTGGTAGAGCAATGGACTGAAAATCCATGTGTCCCTGGTTCAAATCCAGGTGGCACCACAAAGGGAAGCAATTTGCTTCCCTTTGTTTTTTAATAATTTATATCTTCAATGGCTTTGTCTTTAAAAACTATTTCCATAAATCTTCGGTTTTAATAACCTTTCCCTTACTTGCCCTCGATTTTATAATTTCATTTACAAATTCCTCATTATAAGGGCTTTCATCACCTTCGATTATTTCTACATTTTTGTCGTTTTTAGCAATTTCACTAATAAGTCCGAATAAATGCTGGGTTTTCTTGGTGCGGGTGTTTATTTTAATTGTAACTGTTGCCATGAGTTCTATTTTTAATGGTTAAGCAAATTTAGATACTTTTTGATCATTCTGCTCGGGTGTGCTTTGAAATTTCCATATAGGAACGAGTTTAAATTTGTCGCGTACAACTTCAGCATCGGCAGTTAATTCCAGATCGATGATCAGTTCGCCAATAAAAAAAGCCCCTCATTTCTGCGAGGCAAATCCGACATTCACAAGTGGATTAATCAAACGAAATGGACCTGACTTATTTCTTTTGCGAAGGCATGAAGGGATTTTTCAATCTTCGCTACTGTTTTTGGGCTTGGTTTCCGGTGACCGGTAACGTAATGGCTCAGCTGACCTTGATTTACACCCGTGATACGCTGTAATCCAGCCAGCGATAAAACCTTCGAATAGTAAGCAAGAAATGAGGCTGTATCGTACACATAATTAAATTTTGCTTCTGCAAATTCCTTTCCCTTTTGAATGTATAATTCTTTCATTTCCTCATAGCTTAATATGAAATCGTCAACAGCTTCCTTTGCTGAATTTCCAACGCCATGAATTCCATAATTCAATGTGCTATTTTCCAAATCGACGTAAACACTGTAAGTTCCGTCGTTTCCTCTTTCGATAAATGCTTTTACAGTTTCCATAATTTGTTATCTTTTATCAGGGATTAAAATTTAATACCTGAGTCTTTAATAATGCTTTTTAATGTTCCCGTTGCGACTTCCTGGTTCTTATGGTGGCTCATTTTAATATATTTGTCCGTTATTGGACTGTACCACAATGGATGTCCTCCCATAACACCATCTTCATAACACCCGGCCTTTTTTAGTTTCTTCTCTAATTCTGAATACTTCATTTTATTTCGCATGATTAACATGCCGTAAAGATACGAGTATTAATATCATCGTCGATCGTTTTAACAATTTTATTTTTACCTTTTTTTAATCAAATCAAGTTACACTCGCTTTCTACTCCGAGGGCAAATCAGTTAGTGAAAGAAACAAAAAACCTTCTTCTGCCCAGACTCAGAGAATTCTAAAAGGGGTACAGTAAATTGGTCGTGAGCTTTCTGAAATTGGGTTTCTGTTATGAACAAGATTACTCCCCCATAAACCTCAAATTTCTTTTCAGCCCCTCAAATCTAGTCCGTTTCACTGCCGAATTTCGGAATAGTTCATTAAACAATGGTTTGTCCATTTCATCCCAATCGCTTTTTCGCAGGTTCATCAATTTAAAATCAGGAGAAAAAGCTGGCTCCTGATGAGGTTCCGATTTTAAATTCCAGGGACAAACATCCTGACAAATATCGCATCCAAATACACGGTTTTTAAATTTGCCTTTCAACTTCGGATCAATTTCGCCGTGGTTTTCGATGGTTTGATAGGAGATGCAACGCCGTGCATCCAAAATATAAGGAGCGACAATTGCCTGAGTCGGGCAGGCATCAATGCAGCGCGTGCAATTTCCGCAGTGGTCGCGCACAATTTTAGCATCAGCAGGTAATTCCATATCAATGATCAGTTCGCCGATAAAAAAGAAACTACCATGTTCAGGAGAAATCAGGTTGGTATTTTTGCCAATCCAGCCTAGACCTGCACGAGCAGCCCATGCCCGATCCAGAACCGGCGCCGAATCAACAAAACAGCGGCTTTCGCAAGGCGCAATTTCTTCCTGAATAAATCTGAGTAATTCGCCAAGCTTATCTTTCATCACAAAATGGTAATCGGTACCATAGGCATATTTCGAAAGTACCGGAGCTTCCGGATCGGTTTGTTTTTCCGCCGGGAAATAATTCAGCGATACAGAAATTACAGATCGGGCATTTTCAACAAGCAATCGCGGATCGAGGCGTTTTTCTATATTGTTGGCCATGTAGTTCATTTCGCCATGCATCTCATTGGCTAGCCAGTTCAGCAACCGGTCTTTCTCTTCATCCAGAAATTTTGCCCGGGAAATACCGCAATCCAGAAACCCAAGTTCCCTGGCTTTGGCTTTGATAAGTTTTGATGGATTGATTGGATCTGTTTCCATAAGGCAATCTGGCTCATTTATAATTGAGTAATCAAAAATAGGAGAATTAAGCCGAATCAGATGACTCACACGCAACCAATTTCATCTTTTATTCATCTGTTTAATTATATCATTTTAATATTTTTTTGTAAAATGCATAATTTAACAGCATTTCCTTATAATAAATTTATAATTTTACAGATGCCAAAAAAACCAACTAACTCTGAACCTACCAACCTGTGAAGAATCCTCCTAAATTTATCCTTCTGAAAGTAATTTTCACCTTCTTTTGCTTTCTTCTTCTGAATTTTTCGCTTTCCGCCCAGAATATTCAGGAGAAAATAATCAGCGGCAAATATCAGCAAATCAGCCTGCATGAATTTTTTAATACCATCGAAAAGGAACATCAGATCAGGTTTTATTACAGGCAGGAATGGATAAAATCGTATCAGGTCAACCAGGAATTTAAGGAAATGCCACTGATTCAGGTTCTCAATCTGTTGTTCGACCGGCAACCACTTTCTTTTCGCTTTTTCCAGAACAATTCGGTGGTGATCTTCCCAAAAGGTACTGATGGGCGGCAAATAATCGGCTCAGACGAACCACAGATACTGGTTATTGGCGACCCGCTCAACGAGGGCAGATATTCAATCGCAAAAATAAAGGGGAAAGTAATTGATGGCAAAAACAGCGACCCTTTGGCAGGAGCAATCATTTTTCATGCTCAAACCGGAACCGGAACCACAACCAGTCCGAAAGGAACCTATGAAATGGATTTACCAACGGGCGACCATACACTTCAGGTTTCATTTATGGGATACGAAGTTTTACACCAGAAAATAAAACTAATTGAAAACGGAAAAGCCGATTTCGAAATTTTTGAAGAAACGCATAACCTTGATGAAGTGACCATAACAGGCGACGACAGCAAAGCATCGAAAGCACAAATGAGCATGGTGAGGGTAAATTCAAGAATACTGAAAGAACTTCCGGTGATGATGGGCGAAGCTGATGTGATTAAAAGTATGATTATGATGCCCGGTGTGCAGAGTGTTGGAGAAATGTCGTCTGGCATCAATGTCCGGGGTGGAAATACCGACCAAAACCTGATAATGATAGATGGTGCGCCGGTTTTCAACACCTCCCACTTGTTCGGTTTTTTCTCGATGATCAATCCTGATGCTGTGAAAGATGTGATACTTTTCAAGGGTGGAATTCCGGCTTCGTATGGCGAGCGCGTTTCATCCATCATGGATGTGCAGCTCAAGGAAGGCAATACCAAAAATATTCAGTTCTATGGCGGAATTGGCCTTATCAACAGTCGTTTTACGCTGGAAGGGCCGTTCGTAAAGAAAAAGAAAAGCACGTTCCTGATTGGTGGCCGCTCAACTTATTCCGACTGGTTGATGAGGCAATCGCGGAATGCGCAGTTTATAAACAGTGTGGCTCACTTCTATGATGTAAACGGAACCGTCAACCTTGTTCTGGGCGAAAAAAGCAACCTGAAACTAACTGGCTACCACAGCAACGATGTTTTCAACCTGAATTCCAACTCACTTTATACCTACGGAAATTCTATTGGTTCGGCCAACTGGAAAGTGAATGTTTCAAAAAGCCTGATTTCAAACCTGACCCTGGCATATAGCAAATACAATTTTCAACTCAATCAAAAAGACCCGAATCTTTCAGAAGACGATTATTCTTTGGCTACCGGTCTGGAATATGGCAGTATGAAATACATACTTTCTTGGCTGCCCAACGATCGGCACCGCGTAAATACCGGTTTTCAGGCCATCGGGTACAAAGTTTCACCGGGCGAAATCCGCCAGCTGGGTGATCCGTCGAATGTAATTCCTGAAAAAGTTGCCAATGAACAGTCGATTGAACTTGGGGCTTTCATTGATGATGATTTCGATTTGACAGAAAAAACTGCGCTCAATGTGGGCGTTCGTTATGCGCGTTTCATGAGTAAAGGTCAAACAACAGAATCGGACTTCAACCCGACTTTGCCCATATATCCGGGCACGGTGAATGGCTCAGGTTCCGGTTCCTGGGAAACAACCCAAATGTATCATGGCATCGAACCGCGCCTGGCGTTAAAATACGAACTAAACAACGGCGCTTCGTTCAGGTTGAGCTACCAGCGCATCCATCAGTTTATGAACCAGATTTCGAATACCTCGGTGATTTCGCCTGCTGACTTCTGGAAATCGTCCGATGCCAATATTCCCCCGCTCATTAGCGATCAGGTTGCCATCGGGTTGTTTAAAAGTCCGAAGAAGGGATTGTACGAAACATCGGCAGAAGTATATTACAAAAACCTGCAAAACCTGTTGGAGTACAAGAATGGCGCTGTCCTGGTGATGAACCATCACATTGAAAATGACATCATCAATGCTGATGGATATTCCTACGGCCTCGAATTGTACTTGAAGAAGAATATCGGAAGGCTCAAAGGTTGGGTCAGTTATACCTACTCGCGAACCATGCGGCAAACTGACAGCGAGTTGGATGAAGAAGTGATCAATAACCGGAAATATTACCCTTCGGTATATGACAAACCACACGATTTATCGACCGTTCTAAACTATCACATTAGCCGTCGCTGGCGGTTTTCAGGCAATTTTGTGCTGTCCTCCGGAAGGCCAATTACCTTGCCCGAACAGAAATACATGTTTGATGGCCGTCAGGTGGTTTATTATTCCGACCGCAACAAATACCGGATGCCACCCTATCACCGCGCTGATGTGAGCATAACGATCGACGAAAACCTGCGGCGAAAACGCATGTGGAAAGGAAGCTGGACTTTCTCGGTGTATAATTTATATGGACGAAAAAATCCATATTCAGTATTTTACCGCAAAGATCCGTCCATCCAGCAGGCAGATAAAAGCCAATATGCCATTTATAAACTCTCGGTTATTGGTGTGCCTGTGCCATCAATTACCTATAATTTTAAATTCTGATGCAAAAACGATTAATATACATGGCTTTATTTGCAGTGCTTTTCGTTTCGTGCGAAGAGTATTACAAACCCGAACTCGAAGTTGTTCCGGGGATGTTGGTGGTTGAATCGCATATCACCAACGACCCAAAGCAGAATTTTGTCAGACTTTCTATGACAGAGGATTTTTACAGCACTGTTCAGGAAGAAATAATTATAGGTGCAAAAGTTGATCTGATTGAATTGGGTGGCCAGATTATGAGCGGACTTGAGAACAGTGACGGATATTTTACCTTTCCGTCAACACCCGTTCCGGGCAGGCAATACAAAATTCAGATTACTTATCAGAACGACATCTTTGTTTCTGAACTTGTTGTTATGCCGCCCATTCCGGCAATTGATTCGCTTTATACTGTGCACAAGATTAAAAAATCTTTCCGAACCAATTCATCCGGAATTCCGGAGCTTATTGAAACACCAGTGCGCGAAATTTGCATTGATGCACCCATAACCGCTCAACTCGGATATTACCGTTTTAACACAAGGGCAATTTTGCAGTGGATATATTCTCCTGCCCCTTTAATCGGGCCTCCGCCGCCTCCCTGGTACGGATGGCTTTCGGTTTACGACAGAGGCTTGTTTAATCTGGCAGGGCCAAAAGTTTATAGTCAATCAAACAAGGTTCGCCAACATCCGGTTGTTTCGCTTGATTACAATGGCAAGTTTTATCTCGACTCTTCAGCGCAGTCGCCATCAGGCTGGATCCTCATTATCGACGAATACGGAATTACAAAGGCATCTTACGATTTTCATGAGAAGCTGAACCAGCAGTTTTCTGCGGAAGGGAGCCTTTTCGAACCGGTTTTAACTCAGATTTACGGAAACATAAGATGCACAACATCTCCTGAAAAGATCGTCCTCGGATTTTTTGATCTGAATTCGCACCGGCAATACAGGTATTATCTGAGTTTGGGAACCGGTCCCGACAATCAGGTTATTCAACGAAGGTTAAACAGCTATCCTGAAATTCCTGACAGAGGTTATCAGATCGGAACCCGTCCGTCATTTTGGGAATCCAATTACTAAATGAAGAAAAAATTAATCATAGCTCTATTCCTGATGGTCGTTACAATGACTGGGAACACTCAGGAAAAATCGGGGTTCGGCTTTTACACCGACCGTGATGTATATGTCAGCGGCGAAACCTTGTTTGCCAAAATCTTTACGCCGGAAGGTAATCCGGCGCGGATCGTCTATCTCGATCTGGTCAATAAATATGGTGCCAGGGTTGCTGGTGTTTCTCTTGAAATCAAAAGAAATCAGGCCGATGGTTTTCTGATGTTGCCCGATTCGCTCGGCTCCGGAAACTATCTGACAAGAGCTTACCTGAAAAACACCTCCGGAAAACTTAAAATCTTACGAGAAATCTGGATTTCAAACAGGTTCGACGGTCTGGAAAAAACGAGCCAGTTGAAACGGGTAACCGGTCTGGAAAAAAATCAGGATAAAATAACCGGACAAATTGAAATTGAAAACCTTGAACCCAACTATCAAACGAATACTAATATAGAGGCTGTTATCAAAATCGAAGAAACTCTCCTGGATGAATTTGATGGGAATTTGCTTGTTAGCGTGGCTCAAACAGAACCGTCGTTCGATGCTGCCTCGTTTATTTGGAGCGCTGATCAGGGCAAAGAAGGAATAACCGAAAATAAAGGGATCACACTTTCAGGAACAGTAACCGATAGGAAAACCCTGGAACCTGTCGCCGGAATTACCGTTTACCTCACGATTCCTGATTCGGTACCCGGATTTCAGTATTACCAAACCCGTAAAGATGGCCGCTTTTATTTTCTGCTGGAAGATTATTTCGGAGCGGTTCAGGCAGTTGTTCAATGTTTTGGCAATACGCCGGCACAACGATTGAAAATTACCTTAGATGGACTTTTCGCAGAGGCAGGCACTTTACCCGAATATAGTCAACAGCCTATTCCTGAAGAATTTAAACACAATATCAGCAGGAACATTGATGTATTGACTTTCAGGAAGATTTTCAGTCAGGATAAATTAAAGTTGGGACAGGTTGCCATAAAACAAAACGAAATATCGCCCTATTACGGAAATCCTACCCG
>JAUYTA010000369.1 GCA_030695265.1 Bacteroidota bacterium | reverse complement strand
GCGCTGTGGCTTTCACCGTTGATGTCGGCTACATCGACATAAATGGTATAAGAAAATACCGGATTGCTTTTGCGCTCAAGCGAAAGATCAGGAATTGCTTTGAAAGTTACAGAAAATGACCCATCGCTCGCGGTAACCGTTTCACCATTGGTAATTTCCATTTCAGCAGACCTTGGCATCCCGCGCCAGTTCCACCAGAAGTAGGGGAAATGAGTCCGCCGAACCACCCTGTAAATCACTTTGGAATCGGAAACCGTACTTCCGGCATAAGCCATTGCTTTCCCTTTGGCTGTGACCATTTCGCCCAGTTTGTAAGATCCTTTTACCGGTTCAAAGGTGACTTCAAATTTGGGTCGTTTGTATTCTTCAACCTGTACCGAGATTCCTCCTGATTGGCAATTTATTCGCATAGTTCCGGTAAGTGAGCCTTGCGGTGCAGTGAAACTTCCGGCGAATGAACTAAATTCGTTGGTCGTTAGGTTTAGTTTTGAAACAACCTGCCCGTTTGCATCAGTGAAAGTGACTTCGGTCTTGAACCGCGTTTTTATCTTTACATCTTCACCCTTTCGTTCCAGCACAATTCCTTTGAAATAGATCGTTTGTCCGGGCCGATAGATGGCACGATCGGTAAAAAATTGGGTCTGAACAAAGGCCTGTGGCTCACTTTCCTGATAGGAATACGACGAAAAATAATTTTCTGTAATTAGCTGATCATCCTTAGATTTGAAGACCAGGTAATACTGATTGTGCCTCCGAGGGTCGTTTCTGGGAGGAATACTCACCATTCCTGATCGATCGCTGATTAGAACATCGCCGGCTTTGATGTCAAACTTCCGGGCGATGGAATTATATTCACGGTAAAAAGCCTGGACTTTTACACCTGAAAGTGGCAGCCCCGAATCTCGGTGCATCACCACAATTTCGTTGTTTCCTTTGTTATCGTAGCGGCTGATATAGCTGATGTTGCTTACCCAGAAACTGTTTGCTGTTACCATGGCGGATTTGGATGGAAATGTGGGATCGCTGCTTGCCAGAAGTACATAAAACCCTCTGGATATTGCAGGTAATTTTATTTCTGCCGAATGATTCCGGTAATCTCCATCATCGGGAAGCGCCTGTTCCCAGCTTGTTTCAGGCTTCATGCTTCGGTATTTTTCAAGGCGAATTTGTTGTTCTTTCTCCTGAAGTCCGCGATTGATTTCAGGATCTATTTTCAGGAGGCGGAAGTAAATTTTGGGAATATTTTTGTATTCCACCAATGCCAGCGAAGGTTTTCCGATGATGGTGGCATAACTGGTTGTGATTGACAAGGACGGTTGTTGGATGCTTTCGATCAGCGAGCGGCAATTGTTCGCGCCAAAGCTATCCGGGAAACGTTTTATCGCTGCC
>JAUYTA010000345.1 GCA_030695265.1 Bacteroidota bacterium | reverse complement strand
ATCAGAATATCCGCCTGAACCTCCTTCGTTCATCGAACAGCCAATTCCCAGAAAAATCAGGAAAAGAACGGGTGCAATTGTTTTATGTTTCATCGGTTTGAATTGTTGGTTTTCCATGCTACAATGACTGAATTGGCAGGCCGGTTTGCAAATGCATAAGATGGAATACCCCAGCCATCGGGGGCTGCCATCTCCGGAAAATAATTTCGGAGCCGTTGACTCACCGAAACCGATGTAAGCGATTCATTGAATTTAATGGCAATCAGGTCAACTGCATTGTCGGCGTACAAAACATCGTTTTTCATGGCGATGTCGCGAACTCCGTCAATGTGAACAAATCCAATTTTTTCGGGGTTCGCCGGATTGCTGTTGTCGATTAAATGAACGCCTTTGTATTTTTCGACGATCATTAACCAGGGGGTTTTGTAGTAGATTTTGCCCGGTTCGATCATTGGTCGCGGAGGTTCGAGTTTCACTGCACGTTCCATTTCATCGCGGTCCATTAGCACCGGAACATAACTTGACGTTGGGTAGAAATCGCTGCAAAGCAATATTGCAGCACTAAACAGCAGGAGGTACTTAATGATTTTCATCTTTTATGTGTTTTGTTTTAAGATGGATTGTTTGGGTCAAAGGTTGCGTCAAATTTATATTAATTTAACAAAATTGCGGCTTCAATTCATTTTATTTTTGATCGAATTGTTTCTTTATTCCGCCATCACTTTCAGGGTGTAATAAGTTGTGCTGATAGTTTTGTATTTTTGCAGACGGAAAAACAGCTATGATGGAAACAAAAACTCCGCTCTTCGGAAAAACACTGAATGAACTCACCGCTTTGGCGATTGAGCTTGGTCTGCCCAAATTTACCGGCAAACAAATGGCCGAATGGCTTTACCAGAAAGACATTGCTTCGATTGAAGAAATGACCAACCTGTCGAAAAAAGCGCGTGAACTGTTGAGTGGCCAATACGAATTCGGGTTGGTCGATTCAACCAAAGTTCAGGAAAGTGTTGACGGAACCAAAAAATACCTGTTTCCAACCGCAAAAGGTAAATTTATCGAAACGGCTATGATTCCCGATGACGACCGCAAAACGGTTTGTGTTTCGTCGCAGGTGGGCTGCAAAATGGGCTGTTTGTTCTGCATGACCGGCAAACAGGGATTTCAGGGGCAATTCACTGCCGGCGAAATTGTGAACCAAATCCGCAATATTCCTGAAAGGCACGATATCACCAACATTGTTTACATGGGAATGGGTGAACCTTTCGACAATCTGGAAG
>JAUYTA010000342.1 GCA_030695265.1 Bacteroidota bacterium | reverse complement strand
AAGCCGTATAAACGATAGTAAAGATCCTGCCTGAAATTTCCTTTTTTAATTTCTTCCTGAAGATCTTTATTGGTTGCTATGATAATGCGGCAATCGGTTTTAACCGGATGGTTGCTTCCAATCCGTATAATTTCTTTTTCCTGAAGGGCGCGCAACAGTTTGGCCTGCAATGAAATGTCCATTTCTGCCATTTCGTCCAGAAACAAAGTTCCGCCATTTGCCTCCTCGAACTTGCCGATACGGCGAAAAGCGGCTCCTGTAAAGGCGCCTTTTTCGTGCCCGAAAAGTTCACTTTCAATCAGGTCTTTCGGAATTGCCGCAACATTGACAGCAATAAACGGTTGTTTCGATCGGTTGGAGTTATAGTGTATTGCTTTGGCAACCAGTTCTTTTCCTGTGCCGGTTTCGCCGGTTATTGTAACTGTGATATTGGTCCGGGTTGCCTTTTCAATCAGTTCATAAGTTTTTTGGGTAGCAGCACTGTTTCCGATAATGGTACTCTGGTCGGTATATTTCTTTTTTACTTCCTTCCGCAAATTCACAATTTCCTTTTTCAGATTATTGCCCTGCCTGATGTTGCTGACCGTATTTAGCAACCGTTCCCGGATATCTTTCGATTTAACGATGTAGTCGTAGGCGCCATGTTGCAATAAAGTAACCACCACATCAATGTCAATTTGTTCCGAAATCAGAATGATCTGAATGTCTTCATTAATTTCCTTGATTTGTTTCAGCACTTCCAGGCCCTTCATGTCGGGAAGCCGGTAATCCAGTGTAATAATATCCGGCTCCTGGTGCAAATTAGCCAGACAGTCTTTTCCGTTAATGAAAGATTGTATTTCGTAATCGGGATTGAGCGAAAGGGTATGAACAAGTAACCGGTTGTACCATTCATCATCCTCTACGACAAATATTTTGAAGGGTTTTTCGGGCATTTTATGGTGATTCGTTAATTTGAATTTCAATCTGCATCGGCAAGTTAGTAAGTTTTTTGCTGAAATGTCTTCTTAAATTCTCATTTTGAGAAAATAGTTGTTTTGTACTATTCTGCCTTAAGTTTTTGTTTCAGGATAAAATTGATGGAATTGATTTCCTGCTCAATTTTACCAATAAGTTTCTTAATTTCTTCCGGAGGGTAGCTATCTGCGTTGTTTTCAAGTTTTTTCAGGTATTCGTAAAGTTTTGATGCCTGCAAATGTTTGGCAGGAGCTGCAAGTTTGTGAGCCGTTTCAACAAGGACGCTCCAGTCTGAACTTTGGATATTCTGTTGAAATTTTGACAATGCTTCTTCGCTCGAACGGATAAAAATTTTCAGCATTTCGTTGAAAAATGCGGTATCTCCTCCTGAAATCCGCTCCAATTCATCCAGATCGATTGATGTGTTTTTTGCAATCGCCTCCGGCATGGGTTCTTCCCTTTTCTCCGGAAGTATTTTCGACACAGCGCTTAATAATTGGGATTCAGCAAATGGTTTTAGTAAAAAAGCTTTAATCCCGGCCAACTGTAACTTCTGAATATCAGCTAACTTGTTGGTTGCCGTCAAAGCAATAATTTTGGTCGATGCGCGATGCTGTAAAATCAGTTTTGTTGCTTCATAACCATCCATAACAGGCATCCGAATGTCCATCAGGATCAGGTCATACATGTTTTTCTCTGCGAGTACTGCTGCTTCGCTGCCATTGTGCGCTTCGGTAATCAATACGCCCCATTTATTCAGGATGTTTTTAATCAGATAAAGGTTGAATTCTTCATCGTCAACAATCAGGAAATGAAGTTTTTTAAACCATGATGGAATGATAAGTTGTTCTTTATTCCTTTTTACAATGTTTCCCGGATTTCCTTTTTGATAGGGTATTTGAATTAAAAAACGGGTTCCTTTTCCTTCCGAACTCTCGACTTCAATTTTTCCATCCTGCAAAACGATCAGTTTTTTTACAATGGCCAACCCAAGTCCGGCACCACGCTGTTTCTGCGTAAGGCCGTTATTCAATTGTACGAACTCATCAAAAATCAGCATTTGATCTTCTTTTGAAATGCCAATTCCGGAATCCGAGACTTCAATGTGCAACAGATAGTTTTGTGCCGAAGTTTCTTCTCCTGAAACCGTAAGTTCAATTTTCCCCTTATCGGTAAATTTTATGGCATTCGTAGTCAAATTGATCAGGATTTGCTTTAGCCTGATCGGATCGCCCCGAAGTGCCACGCTTTTATCCGTTTTGTTACTGACAGTCAATTCAATCCCTTTAATCTGTGCCGAATGTTTGTGCAGTGTGTGAATCTCATTGATGATTTCATCAGGGAAAAAATCAATTTGCTCAATTTTTAGTTTCTGAGATTCAATTTTTGAAAAATCTAGCGTGTCGTTTACCAGTGCAATCAGGTGTTCTGCTGATTTGTGCACAACTTCCAAATCGGAATTCATTTCTGCAGAATTGGTTTTCTGAAGCATCTGTTCGGTCAGTCCGTAGATGGCGTTTACCGGTGTTCGCATTTCATGACTGACTGTTGCCACAAACATTTCTTTTGCTTTGGCCAAATTTTCGGCTTCGTCTTTGGCTTTTTTAAGAACCTGCTGGTAAGTTCGGTTTCTTTGAAGGTTTCTGAAGAAAAGGATCAAAATAATTATCAGCAATATTACAGCGCCAACGCTGAAAATGGCCATTCGCCGGTACGTTTGGGCCGCCATCTGATCAACTTCCAGGGTTTTGGCTTCCAGTAGTTTTTGTTCGCTGTCTTCCAGGTTTGCAATGTGTTGGTTCAGTATTTCTGTAACCTGAATGTTTAGCTCAAGTAAGCCCTTTTCCTTTAATTGCAATTGTCTGGCCTGACCGGTAATCTGCTTTTCGATACCTGCAATTTCCTGTTTAATTATTTCTTTTTCCTTGCTTTTATCAATGATGATGGGTTGCTGAATGGTTGTATCTTTTTTACTGAACAGCCTTTTGAAAAAACCTTTCTTCTCTTCCTGTTTAAACCTGATCGTATCGGGTTGTATAATTACGGTATCAATTTTCGAATAAAGCTCTGAAAATGAATTTGTTGTATTTGTTTTTGAACGGTGAAGCGCCCGGATTTCATCTATAATAAGCAATTTCCGGTTGACCAGCAGCCGGATGGTATCGATGTGAAACATTTCATCAGAACCCGGAGCAGCGTATATTTCAAGTTCGGATAATTTTTCCTGAATTGTGGTATTTAATTGCCGGTATGGACTAATGAAAGTAATATCTCCGGTCAGGCTATATAGACGAATGGTATTTTCTACTTCATTTAAATCGGAAGTAATGTCTTTAATCAGTAATAATTTCAGATCGGGACGTGCTTCCTTGTGGATGGTATCAACAATTTTGGAAAGACTCTCATATGCGAAAAATCCTGAAACAATTACTGCCACTGCAATGCAGATGGTTAAAATGGTTACCTGTATTTCAATTGTTAATTTCTTCATCAAATAAATACAGGTTAATAATACTTGTTTTCTTTCAAATTTTCATAAATGGTCGTTACCATCAGTAGCATCAGGAATAAATACGAAAAGTCTTCGATGGGAATATTTATTATCCTGATGTTCAGGATGTGAGCGGAATTGTATTCAACCACAGGCATAGACGTAAGTATGCCGTTAATGATTAAAAACGGTAGCAGAGAAACAAAATACGCGTAATAAAACTTGGTGATGTATGGTTTGAATTTGTTTCTGAAAACGGTGTATCCCAGATATACAGCCGAGAATAAAAATGTCAGGAACGTGTATGCCTGATGCCTGAAAAAGTAGCTGATCAGTGCGAAACCAACCATCAGGAAAAGACTGAATGCAAGAAAAGGGTTTGCAAACTCTTGTTTTTTCAGATAAAATTTAAGCACCTCATAAATAAAAACACAGGCATAGGGAATGACAAGGAAAAACAACCACTCTTCGATGGGCAATCCTTTAATATCCTTTCCTAAAGTGTATTCATGGTTGAAACTCCATACATTGGCTTTGGTAAAATTGATGTCCCAAACTATAAATAGGGCAGCCGTAACCAAAATCGCCGGAAGAATGTATTTAAGGTTTTTATAATACTGAACATTTTTGTCGAAACTTAGCGCTAACGGCACTGCGATTGAAGCGATCAACAAAAGCAGGTAGGTATAATTCTTGAATTCCATTGTATTGTGTTTATTCCGTATCAGTATTTATTTCCGGAACAAATATAAATGAATCCATTAAGTATTTGGTCAGGTCGTTTCATTTCAATAAAAAAGGGCGCCTATTATAAATAAGCACCCTTTTTATTGGGAAATCAAGTACTGAATAAGTAACTAAAGGTTGACGGTCAAAGAGGCATAATATTGAGAACCAATATAACCAGTTCCGGGAGCACTGGAATATTCGTTGCCCCCAATATTAGCTCCTCCAAGTTTAATGGCGGATTTCAATTTCGATATCGAATAACTGATCTGAGCATCAACAACTGAGTTTGAAGGGACCATGGCATCGATGAAACTTGATTCCCATAAATATTCATCATTCCATCTAAGGTTTACGTTAAATCCAAAGTTTTTAAAAACATTTGGATTGCCAACCGAAGCTTTAATTTTATGTTCCGGAGTATTAAAGCTTGCTTTATAATCAGGATCTGTTGACTGGTCAAAATCAAATTTAGACCATGTATAATTTAGGCCAAGGCTGTAATCTTCGAAAATTTTTGCTGACAATCCAACCCCAACCCCATAGGATGATATTTCAGCTTCTGAATTTGTATAAACCTGAAACGGTTTATAGTCCCCATTACCAAGTGCAATTAAGGCATTAGGTTGTTTGACAACAGGATGAATATCTGAAAAATCAGCTTTGCCATAATATGGAACCAACACTGTTTTATTTCCAATAAAATCTGCATATTGATTATAATAACCACTTAGATCGATTGAAACATGTCCAAATGCCCCTCTGTACCCAATTTCATAAGCTTTAACTTTTTCTGGCTTTACGTACTCAAAACCAGATTTTTTAGGCGCTCCTGCTAAAACTGATGATAATGAAAATGAATTTTCATAGGCAGCCCTCCCTGATAATTTCACCGTGGCCGGGTTTCCTAATGCCTGGCCTGTTGTGCTAACACCTAAAGAATTAGTGGTATATCTGTCAAGATTATCAGGTGCAGATCCTACTAAGATGGCCCTTCCTGCATCTAATCCAATATACAAATCCTGTGTGGTTGGATTTCTAAATCCTGTTTGGTACGATACCCT
>JAUYTA010000339.1 GCA_030695265.1 Bacteroidota bacterium | reverse complement strand
TTCCCACAACACTTCAATATTCTTTATTTTCAATACGCGATCCTGCATTACTTTCGATGCGCGCAATTCATTTCTTCTGACGATCAGGTAAACCTTGTTGACAATGCCCGACAGGTAAATTGCTTCCTCGGCAGCAGTATCGCCACCGCCTACTACGGCAACATCTTTATTGCGATAAAAGAACCCGTCGCAGGTGGCACAGGCAGAAACGCCGCCACCAGCGTATTTTTTCTCATCGTCGATGCCAAGATACTTGGCGGTTGCTCCGGTTGCAAGGATTACTGTTTCGGCTTCGATTAACTTTTTTTCGTCAATCCATACCTTGTGAACAGCTCCTGAAAAATCAACTTTGGTCGCATATCCGGAACGAATATCAGTACCAAAACGCCGAGCCTGCGCTTTCAATTCTTCCATCATTACCGGACCGGTAACTCCTTGCGGATAGCCGGGGAAGTTTTCTACTTCGGTTGTGGTTGTCAATTGTCCGCCTGGCTCTAGGCCTTCGTACATTACCGGATTAAGATTGGCACGCGCAGCATAAATTGCAGCAGTATATCCGGCTGGACCCGAACCGATTATCAGACATCTAACTTTTTCAATGTCCGTAATATGATCTGGTTTATTGCTCTTATTATCGTCAAGATTCATTGCTTTAAACATGTTTTTGTTTTTAAATTTTGTACGTCAAAGTTAAAAAACATGAATGAACGTGCAACATTAACAATATCAATAATAATTATCCCGTTATAGATATATGCAATTGTTTTTTTACTGAATTTTAACATGAATAAGGAAACATTTATCATGTTTCCAAAGTATAAAAGTTAGAGTAAAAATTTTTATCATGAGAAAGAGAGAGAGGTTAATTAGCATCAGGAAACAATCAAGTGAGAGGATTCCAAGGGAAAATTTATGGTTTTTTAATGAAGAGACTCAGTCTAATCAATCTCCGGTTTCGTCAAATAAAATTGGGAAAGATGATCGATTTGGAGGAATCAGAGAAGATTACGATCCATTTATGACAAAGACTTCCCAAAAAAATAAATTGAATAAGGAATGCCTGTTCGTTGTTGATTGGCAATTAACTGATGCTTAAAGTATAACATGGTTACTAATTTAGGGCATCGCAAAAACAACTATTCATTCACATAGATGTGATAATTGCTTCATGCAACCAACTTGTCGTGGGAAGGAGAAATTTGATTATCCACCAAAATTTACCGGAACATGAATGTACTGATGCTAGGTTGGGAATTTCCTCCCAATATTTCAGGTGGTTTAGGTACCGCCTGCGAGGGAATTGTTAAAGGCCTCTCGGCCTATAATGACATTCATGTACTTTTTGTGGTTCCGAAATCCTCAGGAACCAAAAACACCCCCAACTTTAAATTAATTGATGCTGAAAAGGTTGCAAAAACAGGCAAGGTAATATTCACAGAACATTTTTCACACGAATTTACAACGATAGAGATACCTTCCAGACTACTTCCGTATGACAGTCCTGAAGATTTCAGCAAACTGAAACATTTCTCAAATGAATTTACAGCCTCTAATGTTGAAATTGAACGATCCGGAACAACTGCACAAACCCGGGAATTTCATTTTACCGGCAAATATGGTCCCAACCTTTTTGAAGAGATCGACAATTACGCTGTGATAGCCAGGATAATTGCAGGGAATAATCAATTTGAGCTAATTCATGTTCACGATTGGCTGACTTTTCCGGCTGGCATTGCAGCAAAGCAGGTTTCGGGCAAACCACTTGTGGTTCATGTTCATTCAACCGATTTTGACCGAAGTGGCGAAAAAATAAACCCGTCAATTTATTCCATTGAAAAACAAGGATTTGAACAAGCCGATAAAATTATTGCAGTTAGTAACCGGATAAAAAAAAGACTTGTGGCAGATTACGGCATTTCAGCAAAAAAAATCACCACGGTATATAATGCCATCAGCCCAAAATCCAGCAAAGATAATCCGAAGAAAGCTGGCAAATTTAGTGATAAAGTAGTCACTTTTTTGGGGCGGATAACCATACAAAAAGGGCCTGAATACTTTATAGAAGTGGCTAAATTGGTGATTCAGCGAATGAACAATGTTCGTTTTGTAATGGCAGGAAACGGTGATATGATGTCAAAAATGGTGGATTTAAGCGCCAGATACGGCATAAGCAATAAGTTTCACTTTACAGGATTTCTGAAAGGAAATGAAATTAAAGAAATGCTTGATATGAGCGATGTTTTTATTATGCCATCTGTTTCAGAGCCGTTTGGCATAGTTCCTTTAGAAGCCATGCAAGCGAAAGTACCTGTAATCATATCCCTTCAATCAGGAGTGTCCGAATTAATCAGGAATGTAATTAAAACTGATTTTTGGGATATT
>JAUYTA010000326.1 GCA_030695265.1 Bacteroidota bacterium | reverse complement strand
TTTCCATCGTTCAAACTGCGCAACACATATATGTAATAGAATTGTTCCATTCGAAAAATTTAAAATTATTTGACAGGGTGGACGGGATTGTTATGGATATAAAGGATAACCCGCTTCAAATAATGATCATTGTCAATTCGTTTGCGTTTGAACGGACGTTCAAACAAAGCGCCCCGGGTTCCTAAACGGATGTTATAAGCTTTGGTGTAAGCGTTAAATAAGTTGGAAAAATGTTGGTGAAGTGGCTTTAAACCTGACAGGTTTTCGAAACCTGTCAGGTTTAAAGTTGCAACTACCTCCACCTGATCCTTAATTCTCACCAACAAATGAAAATGGTTTACCCTGTCAAATAAGATTTGAACTTTCATCGCTCCATTGTTTTAATCTATTTTTTAAAAACATTTTACCAAAGTGAGTTTTAAGATACTTCTCGCGATGTGTTGCATCTTGTTGATTCAAACATCCTTCAAAATAGATTAAAACCAACGGACGCCTGTTTCTTGTTGATTCGACTTCACCTTTACAATGTTGTTCAAATCTTAATTTTAAATTTTTCGTGTATCCCGTATAGTTCTTTCCATCGTTCAAACTGCGCAACACATATATGTAATAGAATTGTTCCATTCGAAAAATTTAAAATTATTTGACAGGGTAAAGCATCAGTACCCATGCATACGTTTCGGCCACAGGTGCGATGTATTCGTCATATAAACTCAGGAAATACTCATAATTCTCTGGTTTTCGAAACAAATCGCGTTCACCAACTCCATGGTTATAAATGTGGAAATAATTTCCGTAGGTCAATGGTTCGAGTTTCTGCATCGCATTTTTCGTTTTTATGACTCTTCGGGGAGCTTCGGACGCCGAAAAGTCAGGCGTTCCAGATCATTGAAAAAAATCATCACTTTCGTCCATCTGTTGAAGACATTCTGTAAAAGTCCCGCTAAAAACAGTCATCCATTGGTCGTTGTGGCGCTGCCAATCGAGTGAGCATTCGTAGGGATAAATTGTGATCCGGGCGTATTTGAATTCAGCATACCGCCCATCAATAAGGGGCATGATAAAACGGGCATTCGGATCATTCCATCCAAACTGTTCAACGAGCTGAAAAAAGTAAATGCGCCCAGCTCTTAGCTCGAAACGATTGATAGTTTTCGATAGTTTTTGTGAATTTTCAATAAAAGATTCCACTTCTTTTATCATTTCCATTTTCTTTGAGTTATCCAGTTTTTGCGGCTTTGGATTGCCTTTAATCCATACATTCTTTTTCATCTGTTTATTTTTTTTTGTTCGTTTTTCAGACCTGACAGGTTTTGAAAACCTGTCAGGTCTGAACGGATTATTTAAACCCTTTCAGCATTTCGTTTACCTCATACAAATCAAAACAATTGGCATCCCAATCTTCGTCCTCAGCCATTCCCAGCCATTCTTTCATTTCCTGGTGCTCCTCATGTTTGGGGTCGGCCAGGATTTGTTTCAGGTTTTCGTAGCCCCACGGACCACCGCAATCTTCAGGTGGGCAAGTACCTTTTCCATCCAGACAAACCGGATGTTTAATCATTTCGGGAAGGAGTTTTTCGAGTGTAATCCGGTGGATCCAATCATCGCCAAAATCATAGATGTAATCAAATGTCTGTTTTGGGGCATTAAAAACCTGATTGATTTTTATTTTTCTGGGATCATAGTCTGCTTGATCCCAATCCTCTGTTGAGGGGATGGAAATCAAAGGGTGCGAACCATAACCTTTGGGGCTGAACTGGTAGAGATGATAATCTTCCCAACCAAAAACAAGTTGGATAAGTTGGTGAAACTTGTGAAAAGTAATCTTTTCAGGAACAATTACCTGTCGCCAAACCGGTGGTTTGGTCACGTCTTTTAACTGAATTTTAAATTGATAAGCCATAATTTATCGAAAATATTTAAGTTAATAAATTAAATGTCTGTACATTTTTATTGACGCTGTCAGTCCCGAATTCTCAACGATTTTATAGAGTATATCCATTTTATAGTATTAATCAAATGTATAACTTTTCTACTAAGGTTAACAAATTGAAAATAAGTTTTCTATGTTTTCAAAAAAAAACTATTTTTTTCCATCAAACCTAAGTAGAAAGGCTAACAGAGGAAAAGCAACCTTATTACCTTAATAATGATAAAAAAATGCCGCCATATTTAATTCTACTGAATAACTGATTAACCAATTCTAAATGAGTAAATTATATATCATACACTAAAACGGAAACACCTGAAAAATCGCTGAATTCTCGGGAGCACGCTGACAGGTCTCTTTCCTCATCCCTTCAATCCCTTCAATCCCTTCAATCTCCCTTCAATCTCCCTCAATCCCTTCAATCCCCTCAATCTCCCTCAATCCCCTCAATCTCCCTCAATCCTTCAATCTCCCTCAATCCTTTCAATCTCCCTCAATCCTCTCAATCCCTTCAATCCCCTCAATCCCCTCAATCTCCCTCAATCCCTCTCACCCATCCAAACCCCATCGAATTCTTCTCACCGATACCTGTCGCCAGTATTAATTGGTGAATTTCAGCAGGGCAAGTCAGCGAGAAATCAAACACAAAACCACGGACTTTGCTTTGTTCCGGAGTATTGGGTTTTATCGTTACCAGTTTCGATTTTGATTCGCCTTTCAGCTTAAACAGAAAGTTCAAATCTTCGGGCAAAGTGGCCACAACCGGAATGGAATCGTACTTATTCCATAAGTTCTGCCGAAGCAGATCGGTGTAATTCTCATGAGCAGGAGAAAGGTATTGGGCATATTTTTCCGTTTCTTCTTTTAGGCTTATCACCACTGGCGAGATAGCACGGTAATTCATGGTGCCTTTCAATTCTGCCTCGGGCAAGCGTTCAACCTGCCCTACCACCAAATCCAATCCGTTAAACTGGTCGCCAACATAAACCTGCTGGTTATTGAACAACCCGATGATAAATTTTTCGGCGGCTTCGGCTAAATGAAAAGAGACCGACAGAAAAAGTTGATCGGTATGAATTTCAAACAATGCTTTTTCTTTCCAAAGTGTGGGTCTGCCAAAGTTTAACGGCGAGTAACAAAAGAGTTTGAATTTCTTATTTCCGCTGGAATATCCTTTGGCATGGAGAAAGGCGGAAAATTCAGGATCGGCTTTACCGATTACTTTGTAAATCCAGGCACTCAGGTAATACTGGTAATCCATTGGAAGCATACGTTGTCTTCCGGTGCGGTTAAGGGTAATTTTAAATCTCATAATGATACGATTTTGTATTTAATCTATTATATTACTCTTCCAAAGATAGCTTTAATCTGAAATTACGGATTATAATAAATTGATAAGTGTTGAAATTTTCGACTTATCATTTTCACAGCCTGCTTTCCTCAATTCCCAAAATTGAACCAATAATTGACAGACAGGCTTTTGCCGTTATCAGCGGGTTCGTTTAACGGAACCGGCGTGCAGATACCAACATTTGTACCTTTGTACCCTACAGTGCTGGGGTAAGTCCCCTGAATTGTGTTGTTGGAATGGTCCCAGGTGATGAACCTTCCCCCCAGGGTTCGTATGATTTCCTTACCGGCGCTCGCGTTATTCGTGGAAGTTCCAACCTGGTTCAGCATCCAGTTTTTAAGGGTATTACTTCCAAGGTTCTCCATTTGACGCTTCATCCTGTTATAGGCCATAAAATTGTAACTGGTTTTATCAAGCCAATTCAGTATCAACGAAGAATCAGCCATCAGGGCATTATCAGGAATCGGGAAAAAGTACAATTTGCCTTTATAGTTAGCGATGGCATCCAGGACACCGGAATATGCCATTGCCCTCCTGAATATGGAAAAACCCGGCCGACAGAATACCGGCCCGGTTACACTGGTAAATACCCGGTCGGGCATATAAGTCTCGAGTCCGATGAAAGTACAATTGCTCCCGAAATCCTTTTTGATAATCGCTTTCTCATCCTGGTGGTATCGGTTCGCTCCCTTGAAAATTTTCTGATACTGACTTGTTGAAGGATACAGAGGAGAAGACTTAAAATTTTGAGCGACAATAAGATCAACAACATCATTCGGGAGGGATTTCATGTCGGGCCAGTGAGGGAAACCTGACTTTGTGGTCAGTATGCCATCAATGAATTTCCTGAAAGTTTCATCTGTTGGGGCAATGAAACCGTTGTGTCGTATCAGGGTTTGATTAATAATATCGAAACGTTCCTTGTGAAGATCAAATGCCAGTGCAGCGTAATTTAAGTCCCACAATGTATCGAAAACCGCCCCAAGCCTTGCCGCTGGTTGATTATAAGTTGCAGTTAAGTTTGGCTCAAATTTCGGATAATACCAATAAACCATTTCCAGGAAGAGTTTATAGGATTCACCGACCATCTCTTTTTTATCAAGTATTTCCTTCGCGTTTAGCATTGGGGTAACAACCCTATCTATAACATGTACAAATCCATTTTCGGCAAAAATATCAGCCTTGAGTATTTTGGCTCCTGCATAAAAAACATTTCCCGGTTCATAAGTTCTGTCAAAATAAAACTTGTAATCTTCAGAAGTAATACCATTTTTAGTCAGATACGCATCGTAAAAAATAGGTACATATTTTCTTGATTGAACAAACACCATTTTGTAATTTCTTGATATAGTTGAATCTACCACGATCACTTCTTTCTTGTTCGCCCTTTTGATCCAATACTTTTCGTCTGAATTTTTCAGGATTGTCTCGCGCTTGTATGCGTATGGATTCGAATTTGCATCATCTGGCGCTTTCCATCCATTTACACCCAGGCTTTTCAATTGCTCAAGCGACCACGGATTCTGAATAATATGGAATTTGGTGATTTTTTTAAGCTCATCCAATGGGATATCTGAAATACTGGCATAGCTGTTTTCCGACAGATACAGTTTCATGGCTTCATCTGTTGGCGCAAAAACGCTCCAACTTCCCGAAACATCAATAATGGTGTCCAAACCGGTAAGTCGCAAACACTCGGTAAACATGGTAAGATTCTCCTGAACCGACACCGTAGTAAACAATTTTCCGGGAAGCCAGTCGGGTCTTTTATATTTCTCGTGTTCAGGCAGCTCTTCACAACCAACGATCAGGCAGAAAAAAATGCCCAGGAGAAGCAAATAGGTTTTATGATTTCTCATTATAAAAATACAATTCCAAAATATTTTACCCTAAAAAGAATAAAACTAAGCATAAACCGGAAACTTTGCGTATTCCTATTTGAGTTTGAGTGAAAATTGCTAGTTTAGGGTGATTTTTATAAGAGAATTTCACATCTAACCATCTTATTAATCTTTTCGGAAATTTAAAACAAAGGTTTGGTTCGCTATAGTGACTTTGGCGCCAGGGGCGACGGCAAAACCGATGATGCAGACGCCATCGCTGCGGCCCATGCGTTCGCCAATCAGCACAGCCTTTCTGTAAAAGCCGACGATGGAGCTACCTATTACATCAGTGGAAAGAATCGCACTGCTGTCATCCGTACCGACACCGATTTTGGCAAGGCGGCGTTTATCATCGACGATACCAACGTCCAAAACCGCAATACACATGTATTCCTGGTTAGTTCAGGATTACAATCGTTCAAACTTGAAGGGGTTTCAGCTCTTAAAAGAAATCAGGAAAAAATTGGCGTCACCTTGCCCGGAACCTGCATTGTCACCGTCACCAATTCCAACATAAAAAGGTACATACGCTTTGGTCCGAATCAAAACAATGGATCATCGCAGACGGATATTTTTATCGTTGACAAAAACGGCAAGGTGGATATGGACGCTCCGATCATCTGGAATTTTGACCAGATCACTGACATCACGGCGCTCCCTATAGACGACACAAAGCTGACCATCACCGGAGGGCGTTTCACCACAATAGCCAACAAGGCAGAATCGAAATATACCTACTACAGCCGGGGCATAGCGATCAGGCGTTCCAATGTTATTGTTGATGGGCTTGAGCACCGTGTCACCGGTGAAGGAGACCATGGCGCACCTTATGGCGGCTTCATCAATGTCGGCGACTGCTCCTACGTGACAGTCCGGAACACCATCCTGACCGGACGTAAAATGTACCAGACCATTGGTGCGGCTGGAGTTACGGTCTCCATGGGCAGCTACGACCTCTCCGTCAACCGCGCCCTCAACGTATCATTCGTGAACTGCAGCCAGACGAATGACATCAACGACAGCAGGTACTGGGGTATTTTAGGGTCCAATTACTGCAAGAATCTGATTTACGACCATTGCATCTTTTCCCGGTTCGATGCCCACATGGGAGTTGCAAATGCCACCATCCGAAACTCGACCCTGGGACACCAGGGAATAAATGCGATCGGCAGCGGGACATTTATCGTGGAGAATTCCACCATCCGCGGAAGAACCCTCATCAATCTTCGCTCCGATTACGGCAGTACCTGGCAGGGCGAATTCATCATCCGCAACTGCACTTTGGTGCCCGCAGGTGGCAGGCCAACCAGCGCCAGTCTGATCGGCGGATCTTATTCGGGGCAGCATGATTTCGGCTATACCTGTTATATGCCTGAACGGATCACCATCGAAAACCTTCACATTGATGACTCCAAACATCCGGAGGACTATCAGGGACCTGCAATTTTTGGCAATTTCAATCCAAAAATGACTGACGATACCTACGTGGAAAAGTTTCCCTATGTCAAAACCAGGGAAGTCATTCTCCGGAAGGTGACCACGGCAAGCGGCAAGACTTTGAGAATTAGCGACAACCCATTCATGTTCAAGGATGTGAAGGTAATCACCGAATAACGGGTGCGCTATCAAAAATTGCCTCTTATTTTTTATGATTCTGTTTTTTTGATTACCGGTTAATCATTAAAGTATTTACTTAACAATTGTTGATAGGTTTGAGGAGTATCCATGTCTTCCAATAATTCTCCCCCTTCCAAAAAGATAACGCTTTTTTCGTGGCGCTTAATGATTTTTTTTGCGCCTTCGTCATTACTCAATTCGGTAAGTTCTTTAAAAAAGCATTTGTTAAAAAGCACAGGTACGCCAGTCCATCCTGAAGTGGAGCGTGAAGCTATAATTTGTTGCGAACCCGCCTCAAAGGCGCCAAGCATTTTTTCAATATAGGAAGTTGTAATCAATGGTTGGTCCAGCAGGGTAATCAAAATCCCATTTGCATCCTGAAATTTTTGAATTATCTGACTGATTCCAAACGAAATTGAGCTACCCATTCCACTTTCCCATTCAGTATTAATAAAAATGTCAACTTCATATTTTGCAATAACCGGTACTATGAGATTTGAATATGAACCTAAAACAACACTTACCGGATTACCAGTTTTTAGCAATGTTTGAATTTGATGTTCGATGAGTGTTT
The DNA here is from genome assembly GCA_030695265.1 of Bacteroidota bacterium. Taxonomy (GTDB): domain Bacteria; phylum Bacteroidota; class Bacteroidia; order Bacteroidales; family Prolixibacteraceae; genus Aquipluma. Next base: position 7,948 of record JAUYTA010000326.1, on the reverse strand, counting down.
GTTCACCCCAGGGCAACAATTGTTTGGGTTGTTCCATCCGGGTTGAACCACCGGCAGCCAAAAGTAGAATCGGAATTTTAGCCATGAATAGAACCTATTTTCTCAGTCAGGGCAATGGGTTTCTGGTGACGAATCACACTCAATATTTCAGCAAGAATGGACACTGCAATTTCTGAAGCGCTCTCGGCGCCAATGCTAATCCCGGCGGGCCCGTGAATCTGTTCCGGAAAGTCGGTCGAAATATCGGGCATATAATCGAGCAGCATCGAAAGAACACGTTCTCTCCGGTTGTTCGATCCAAGCAGTCCGAGATAAGCTGGCTGTGTGTCTTTTAGGGCCATCAGGTACTGAACGTCTTTGTTAAAGCTATGTGTCATTAATACCACCGCTGTTTGTTCATCAATTTCTGATGTATCTATAGCATCGAAAGTTGGAGAAATAAGCGAACTGGCTCCCGGAAAATATTCGCATGATTTTGATTCGTCGGGCGAAGCAACTACGGTAACTTTCCACCCAAGTAGTTTAGCCGACTGGCACAACTGAACGGCATCGTGTTCGGCACCAAAAATGAAGAGCTGGAAAAGTGGTTTTAAAGTTTGCGAAAAGCATTCATGCTGCGCAATCTGGTCGGTTGTAAATGAAGGATTCAGAGCATATTTTTTCCCATTCAAAACCATCCTTGTGCCCACATCGCCATATTCTCCAACTTCACGGTAAAACCAGGATTCCATCCGAAAGGACTGTCTGTTTTCAACCTGCTTTTCGAACGCTGAAAATAGTTCATCGGAGAGAAAAACCGGTTCAATCAAAATATGAATGATGCCTTCGCAGCCAATCCGGAAACGACCATCGTAAACAATTACTTTGGCCTTGCAGGTCTGGAAAACCCGCTGCGCTTGCCGCTCAATCTCAGTTTCGACACAACCACCGCTCACGGCTCCGACCATCTCACCATCCTGACTCATAATCATGCAAACACCGGGTCGACGATACGATGAACCTTCAAGGGCAACTACCGAAATAAAAACAGCCTTTTTGCCAATTTTCTGCCAGCTTTTTAATGTTTGAAACAATAGTCTTATTTCATGAGTCATAATCAAATCAGGATTACAAGTAATTATTATCGTATGACTGGACGCTAATCGAAGGTGTTGTTAACAAAGGGCTGATGATAGTAACGGTTGCCGGTTGCTTTGTATAAGGCATTTGCCAGTGCCCCCATCACAGGAGGATATGGTGGTTCACCAAGCCCGGTGGGATTAATTTCATTTTCAACAAAATGTACTTCAATAGATTTTGGAGCCTCGGAATGCCGGATCAAACGATATGAGCTGAAATTATCCTGATCCGGTTGACCTTTTCTAAAAGTGAGCTCGCTGTACATTGCATGACCAATTCCATCTACAATGCTACCTTCAGTCATGTTAATGGCGGCATCAGGATTCACCACAATACCACAATCGATAGCGGCATATACTTTTTGAATGACGGGTGTATCCTTATCAACCGTGATATCCACCACATTGGCCACATACGAACTATGACAGAAATAAGCTGCAACTCCACGATTTTTTCCGGATGAATCTTTATCCCAGCCTGATTTTTCGCGCACCAATTCGAGAACTCCGGCATAACGGGCCGCATCGTAATCGTTTTTTTCTCCCACCGGATTTTCCTTTGCCCGTTTCAACAAATCGAGACGAAACTGGATGGGATCTTTGCCCATCGCTTCAGCCACTTCGTCGAGGAACGACTGCTCGGCCACGGCATTGAAGTTGGAGCCGGGCGCCCGCATTGCCCCAACACTAATGTTCGATTCAATTGCCCAGCTTTCGGCCAGATAGTTATCAACGGCTCCGGCGGGAAACCGGTTGGCATGGAGTGCATTTTCAGGAACGCCTCCCATCTTGACATGAAAACCAATTAGATTATTGTTTGCATCAAGCGCTGCACGATACAAGGCATGATAAGCCGGACGATAAATACCAAATGTCATTTCATCTTCACGGGAATAAATCAATTTAACAGGCGCTTTCACTTTTTGCGAGATCAATGCGACTTCCACCATAAAGTGTCCGTACAAACGTCGTCCGAAGCCACCTCCCATGCGGGTCATCTGAATGTCAATCTTTTCCAATGGCAAACCTAGCCGTGCAGATAAAGTCTTTTCCATATATTCAGGAGACTGGATTGGGCCAATTAATACCGCATTGTCAGCTGTTACATCGGCAAAAAAGTTCATCGGCTCCATCGGATTGTGTGCAAGGAATGGCGCCGTATAGGTTCGTTCAATCACCTTCGCTGCATTTTTAAAAGCTTCTTCCGGCTCGCCATCTCTTCGTTCTATCTGACCGGGCTTTGCAGCTGCGGCCATCATTTTTGCATTGTGGTCGGATGTACTTTCAAGCCCTGAAGGAACAGTGACAATCTGATCTCCTCCCCAGCCCTCCATTGTAATTTTATATTCGGCAAAGGGTTCCCATTCGACTGTTAAATACTCTCTGGCACTCATTACTTCCCACGTTGAGTTGCCAACAATAGCTACCAACTCGGTGAACGAAGTTGTATCGCACCACTGTGGTTTATAGTCATCATTGTAGGTTTTAATGCTAAAAACGTCTTTGATTCCAGGCTTGGCTTTTGCTTCCGTGGCGTCGAACGATTTCAGTTTCATGCCAAAAGCCGGAGGATGAACGATCATGGCAATGAGCATTCCTTCTTTTTTGTAATCGAGGCCAAATAAGGGTTGGCCAGTCACGATTTTAAGTCCATCCACATTTTTTTTGGAAGTCCCGATAATTTTAAAATCTTTTACGTCTTTTAATTCTACCTCTTTCGGAACGGGCAATTGAGCCGCTGCCGAAGCTACTTCGCCGTAACCGGCTTTTTTGCCACTGCTTTTATGATACAAAATACCCAGTTCGGTTGTGATTTCTTCCACCGGAACATTCCATTTTTTTGCAGCAGCATCCATCAGCATTTTTCTAGCTGATGCACCCGCCATGCGAAGGCCGGGCCAGCTTTGTTTTATGGAATCACTTCCTCCGGCCAGCTGCCTGTTAAAAATGGCAATGTTTAGCGGAGCCTGTTCAACCAGTACATTTTGCCAGTCCACATCCAGTTCCTCTGCCACGATCATGGGCATGGAGGTTTTTACATTCTGACCGATTTCAGGGTTAGGCGACATGATGGTTACCACACCGTTTTCACCAATCTTTAAATATCCAGTAATTTCGAACCATTCGTCAGGAATTGTCAGACGCTTGGGCGTATCTGAACTACAGGATGCTGCCAGCCAGTTAAAACCTATCAGCAAACCTCCACCGGCTAGAAAGGAACTTTTTATAAAGGAACGTCTGTTGAGTTCCGTTTTTACAATTGTCATTTTTCGTGATTTTAGATGAGCTTTTTATCTGTTAACAAAGAAGATTTGTAACGGATCTGAAATGAAAAGTCCGTTAAGAATTAGCGGCAGTTTTTATGGCTGCTTTGATTCGGGTATAGGTACCACAACGGCAAATATTGCCATCCATTACTGATTCAATTTCTTGATCGGTTGGATGAGGATTCGTTTTTAATAAGGCAGCAGCAGTCATTATTTGTCCACTCTGGCAATAACCACATTGCGGAACATCATGTTCAATCCACGCCTGCTGAAGCGGATGATCCCCATTTTCAGAAAGCCCCTCGATTGTTGTTATTTTTTTGTCTCCTACAGAATCTACCTTAGTTACGCACGAACGCACTGCAATACCATCAACATGAATGGTGCAAGCGCCGCATTCTGCTACGCCACAACCAAATTTTGTTCCTACCAGGTTAAGATGATCTCTGAGTACCCAAAGCATCGGAGTCGATGGATCTACATCTACCTGATATTCTTTGGTGTTAACTTTTAAATTAAATATTGCCATAGTTTTGAGAGTTTTAAAATATAGATTTAGGTATCCGGTCTAAATAAACTTACTAAAATCAAACAGTATTTTATAAAAAATCACATAATATTCTCTAAGACAAAACCATAACAAGAGAAAAATTCATTTAGTTCATAGAATAAAATCATTTTTATTAATTTACAGTTGGTTATTATGGTTTTTATTGATTTCTAAATTTTAACGGGCTTAACCGAATATGTTTTTTAAAGAAGTTATTGAAATGGGTGACTTCAGTAAAACCAAGTGCGTACGCAATTTCAGATACACTCCAGGAACTGTGCTTCAGCATAATTTTTGCCTCCTGTAAAATGCGCCCGGCAATGATTTGGGAGGTTGTCTTTTGAGCCATCTCTTTTACTGCCCGGTTCAGGTGATTGACGTGAACATTTAACTGATTGGCAAATTCGGAGGCCGAACGCAGGCATACCGTCTGGTGGTGATCATCAAGAGGAAACTGACGTTCCAACAATTCCAGAAACAAAGTTGATATTCTTTGGGAAGCGCTGGGGGCCTGCTTTTTAAGATTAACTGAAGGCTGAATTTTCAAAGCGTATGGTATGTTGGTTGGTTTCCCTTCTACAAATGGTTCTAATCTGAATACATTGAAATGCCCGATTTTCAGGTAATAAAACTGCGGATTCAATCTCATGTATATTTGGTCTGAAATATTGATGTTTGAAATATTGCTTCTGACGGAAAAGAGAAATGGGTAAGGGTTAAGAAAGCAACCAGAAAAAGTGCCTTTATTATTCGTATTTCAAAGTTGTTTTTAAATTCAACGCTTTTTCCCACAAAGTGGCTAAATCTAAGTTATCCATACATAACGTTATGGAAAGGAGTTTTCTGGTTTCAATTATTGTTTCCAGATATACTGCACCGCCTTTCGAAGTGCAGGAATTAACTGAAAGTATACGTTTCCCAAGAGGTTCAGGCGAAGCTCATGATATTAGGATTCACTAAATTTATTACTGAGCATCCACCACGGCAATGGTGGTCATGTTTACGATTTCGCGTACCGAACATTCAATTGGCACAACATGAATCGGCTTTTTCATGCCCATCAAAATCGGGCCAACGACTTCAGCACCGCCAATTTCCTGCATCAATTTATAAGCAATATTTCCTGAAGTCAGGTTCGGGAATATGATCGTATTTACTTCCCGGTTTTCCAATCGGGTAAACGGGAATTTTTGACTGCGCATCTCCTTATTGAGTGCGAAATTCATCTGAATCTCACCATCCACAATTAATTCAGGATGGTTTTGGTGCAGAAATGCGATCGTTTGCCTTACCCTGTCTAGTGTCCGGGTATGTTCCGATGATTTAACCGAACCAAAGTTTGAGTACGAAACCATTGCTATTACAGGCTCAATATTGAATTTTCTGACTTCTTCAGCCGTCAGCAAGGTAATTTCGATGAGTGTCTGAACATCAGGATCGAGGTTAACAGTGGTATCTGCAAAGAAAAGAGGACCTCGTTTTGTAATCACTACATACATACTGGAAATATGTTTGGTGTTTGGCTTGGGGCCAATTAATTTAAGCGCCGGGCTCATTACATCTCCATAATGGCTTGTTATTCCTGAAATCATTGCATCGGCCAATCCGGTATCAACCATCATAATTCCATAATAATTACGGTTGAAAGTCAGCTCATATGCCTCCTCCATCGTAATTCCCTTGCGTTGACGCTTCTTCCAGATTAATTCTGCAAACGACTTCCGTATTTCTTCGGTTTCAGTTGAATGAGGATCGATAATCGGGGTCGTGATTAAGTCGAGTTGGTTATCTGCAATCAGTTGCCTTATTTCCCCCACATTTCCCAGTAGAATAGGAAATGCGATACCATCGTGCAATACCTGGTTCGCAGCTCTCAGTATTTTCAGGTTATTGCCTTCGGCGAATACAACTTTCTTCGGATTTTGTTTTGCTTTGATAACAATTCCATGCAGCAATTGGTTGTCTAATCCAAGTCGTTGGCTTAGTTCCAGTTTATACTGATCCCAGTCAGCAACCGGTTTGCGGGCCACTCCGCTTTCCATTGCTGCTTTTGCAACGGCTGGTGCTACTGTGGAAATAAGTCGTGGGTCGAGGGGTTTCGGGATAATATAATCTTTCCCGAAAATTAAGTTGGTAACATTGTATGCTTTGCTAACCGTTTCGGGAACCACTTCTTTCGCAAGGCTGGCAAGGGCATAAACAGCAGCCAGTTTCATTTCCTCATTAATACACGTTGCCCGCACATCAAGCGCACCGCGGAAAATAAAGGGAAATCCGAGCACATTGTTTACCTGATTCGGAAAATCGGAACGTCCGGTTGCCATGATCAGGTCATCGCGTACCGACATCGCTTCATCGTAGGGGATTTCAGGATCGGGATTGGCCATTGCAAATATGATTGGGTCTTTTGCCATGGATTTCACCATTTCTTTCGAAACCAGGTTGGCTTGCGATAAGCCCAAAAAGATATCAGCGCCATTCATCGCATCTTGTAAAGTATTTATATCCCGATCGGTGGCAAATTCAGCTTTGTATTTATTCAGGTCGGTTCTATCTTTTCGAAGTACTCCTTTCGAGTCCAGCATCACCATGTTTTCATTCTTTGCACCAAGCGAAACAATCAGTTTTGCGCAAGCAATGGCAGCTGCCCCGGCGCCGTTCATCACGATTTTTGCTTCATCAAGTTTTTTGCCGGCTAATTCAAGCGCATTTATTATTCCTGCTGAACAAATAATGGCTGTTCCATGCTGATCGTCGTGCATCAGCGGAATATGAATTTCACGTTTCAACCTCTCTTCGATTTCAAAACATTCAGGCGCTTTAATGTCTTCCAGATTGATTCCACCAAACGTAACAGCAATATTTTTAACGGTTTCAATAAATTGATCAATATCTTTGGTTTCAACTTCGATATCAAAAACATCAATGTCTGCAAATATCTTAAACAGAAAACCTTTGCCTTCCATAACAGGCTTCCCGGCTCCTGCGCCAATGTCGCCCAATCCAAGCACAGCAGTTCCATTGGATATTACTGCAACAAGGTTTCCTTTTGAAGTATATTTATAAATATCTTCAAAATTCTTTTCAATTTCAAGACAAGGATGCGCCACTCCGGGCGAGTAGGCCAGCGATAGATCGCGTTGGGTGGTGTGTGGTTTTGTAGTTACGACTTCCAGTTTTCCGGGACGTCCTTCGGCATGATAACGCAGGGCGTCTTCTTTCGTTATTTTTGCCATAATATTAAATTTTTGAGGCGTGATTAATATTTGGGTTTCGTACGAAATGACAATTAAAGTTAAGACAAATATTTGTGATAAAAATATGACAGGATTCATGAAACGAACATGCCGCAACATTAATTTAAAAAGCTATTATTTTACCACCTGAAATTTTTCGTTTCCGCTGCCAATCCTTCCATTTGTGCTCATTCCCTGAACTTCAATCACAAAATCGGAAATTACTTTTCCGGCAGTGACAGATATTTCGGCCTCACCAGTTTCGCCGATGATAATTTCAGGAATCCATTGCAATGTTGTTCTGAAATCACGTCGTACATTCGAAGGTTCAGGCTGAAATATCTTTGAACCCAGATTGTCATACTTGTCACGACTGGTATTTTTTTCAGTTTCAGGAGTAGTTAATTGCGGACCCCTCTTCATAAATATTTCAACAATACCAACAGAGTTGAGCCCTGTATAACGCTGTATATCCATCGGATTGGTGGAAACATTGATGCGTTCAACTTCTACCGGAGAAATGCTGGTGATGGCCGAAATGTCGGTTCCAATTTGCTGCCCGTCTATTACAATTAATGCGCCCCCCTGATAATTCAAAGAGTTTTCGCTGCCATAAAATACAATCTGATTGTTCGTCAATTTGTAGGGTTTTATGGTTTTAATCACGTCCAGAATGTTGGTTGCAGTACTCAACAACTTTTTCTGGTTATCGTTGGCAACATTGTTTGGCTTAACAATTCTTGGAGCCTTGTTAAACAAATCAGGATTGTTCCTGAA
>JAUYTA010000323.1 GCA_030695265.1 Bacteroidota bacterium | reverse complement strand
TATCTAAGTATTTGATTTGTAAATTCTTATTAAGAATTGGTCTTCATATAAAAAAATTTAGTTAATTTAGAGGCGTCAAATATATCGTACTGCAGGACTACCTGGAATCGTTTAAAACATTAATATTTCATAAAAATGAGATATAATCCCCAAAACAGATTCAAGGTAAATTCTGAATATTTACTTAGAATTCTTGATTTAATCCATTTATTAATTTCCCAGTTTTTACAACATCAACAATCCATTCTTCCTCAACTCTTTGATGGATGGACAATTCCAAAAGAGTATGAAATCATCTCCCGTGTGTTGCTCGAAGCTTTTTTCAAGCTCACCAAAGGTTATTTGGGTCGGATTAAAGATAGAAAGCACCGGAATCTGCCCGAATAACCATTCGCCTTCCTGCTGTTTCAACTGAATCACCAAATCCTTTTTTTTATTCGGGAAGGTGAGTTCGGCCATTTCGAAAGAGTTGTTTTTTTTCTTTTTGGTATAATTCCTTATCGATGGAATTCCGCCCAGCCAAGCGATTTTGGCATTTGGACTGGCCGGTTCATACGACTGTTCGTCAATGGCTTCCTGTATGTATTTAGGTGCAACAGTGGTTCGGGGTACTTTAAAACCGAACCAATCCTGAAGCGGAAAATCGAAGCAAATTCCGTGCATGTAATTGAACAATGATTTGCGTAATCCTTCACTGAATAGCTCATGGTCTGCCCCGGTCGGATCGCTGTGAACCAGATCATTATTGGCAAAGGTTCCTGGTTCTGTATTTTCAATTTTGGCTTTGAACTGAGCCGGATTCAGCCCAACAGGACTATGGGCAGTCATGGCAAACTGATGCCAGAAACCCGATTGTACCACACCAGCCTCGAACAACTGGCGCACCACTTCAAGCGAATCAATGGTTTCCTGAACGGTTTGCGTAGGAAAACCATACATTAAATATGCATGAACCATGATTCCGGCACGGGTGAAATGATCGGTCACTTTCGCCACTTTCGCCAGGCTGACCCCTTTGTTGATTAATCCGAGTAACCGGTCTGACGCCACTTCCAATCCTCCGGAAACCGCAATGCAACCTGATTCTTTCAGCAAAAGACACAAATCGAAGGTGAAACTCTTTTCGAACCGGATGTTAGTCCACCAAACCACCGTAATTTTTCTGCGGATGATTTCCAAGGCCAAAGCCCGCATCAAAGCCGGAGGAGCAGCTTCATCCACAAAATGGAAGCCGATCTGTCCGGTTTGGAGGATCATTTGTTCGATGCGGTCGCATAAAAGCTTTGCTGTACTTGGCTCGTAGCGTTTTATGTAATCGAGCGAAGTATCGCAAAACGTACAGCGCCCCCAGTAGCATCCATGTGCAAGCGTCATTTTATTCCAGCGTCCGTCGCTCCACAAACGGTGCATCGGGTTAACAATTTCGATCACAGAAAGGTATTTATCGAGCAAAAAATCGGAATAGTCGGGCACACCCACTTCTGACTGCGAAAAATCTCCGGAAGTGGAACCATTCAGGTAAACCACTTCGCTATTGATTCTAACAAAAGTTCTTTTCAAATCATCAATTGCCCGAATACCGTCGAGGTGTTCAATTAAATTTAGCAAAGGCGCTTCACCATCATCAAGCATAATAAAATCGAGGTAATCAAACACACGAGGATCGGACATTGAACGAAGTTCGGTATTTGGGAAACCGCCACCCATCGCGATTTTAATTTCAGGATGATGCTTTTTTAGCCATTGACCACATTTAAAGGCACAGTATAAATTTCCGGGGAAAGGAACCGAAAGAGCGACGATAGTTGGCTGATGAGTTTCTAATTTTTGCTGAAGTAATCGGAGTAAAATCCCATCGATCAATCCATCCGGATCTTTCAATTCCCGATCAATTTCATCGAATGTGGCAGCTGACCGGCCCAATCGTTCGGCATAACGGCTAAACCCGAAATGCGGATCGGTAGTTTCAACAATCAGATCAGATAAATCTTCGAGATACAGAGTTGCCAGATGTTTTGCCTTATCCATGATTCCCATTGTTCCGAAAGCTCCTTCCAGATCGTCCACCTGACTGAAACGCGATGCTTCAGGAAGAAAATTTCCGTCGCAAATTACATGAGCCAGCGCATCGTTTTTCCCGTGCAGAAAGGCAATTACGGGATCAATGGTTTGGATATATTCGTTCTGAAGATGGATCATCCGCTGGCTGTTGACCGACCACTCCCCCTTTTTGTTGTCAATCTCCTGAAACAAGTCT
>JAUYTA010000322.1 GCA_030695265.1 Bacteroidota bacterium | reverse complement strand
CGCAGCGTTTACCTGATGGCCACGCCAAAGGTACATATCCGCGATTATTACGTGGTGACCGACCTGGACGATAAATACGAAGATGCAACATTGAAGGTGGAAGCCGAAATTCAGAATTATTCATCAGCTCCGGCTCAAGATTATCACGTAAAAGTTAGTCTGTTCGATGCACAAAACAGGATGGTTTTGGAGAACCTGACTTCAGAAAAAATAACACTTGGAGCAGGCGAAAAAAAGACGATCCGTTTGAATGCTCTTGTCAAATCTCCTCTGAAATGGTCGGACGAAAAGCCCAATTTGTACCGTATTGGCTTCGAACTGGTGGATGCTTCAGGAAAAACTACCGAAGCCCTGGCCGAACGAATTGGCTTTAAAGAAGTAGAAGTGAGGAGTCAGGTTTTTTATGTGAATGGTGTGCCGGTAAAACTGAACGGCGTAAACAGCCACATGCAGCATCCCGATTTGGGTCACACGATGGATGTGGAAACCATCCGCAAAGATTTTTACCTGATGAAACAGTTCAACATCAACTGTGTGCGAACCTGCCACTATCCGCCGGTGAAGGAATACCTCGAACTGGCCGATGAACTGGGTATTTACATTGTTGACGAAGCCGGAGTGGAAGCACATGCCACAGAATTTATCTCGAACCTGCCCGAATGGACCAAATCGTATGTGGAGCGTGCTGAAAAAATGGTGCTTCGTGACCGCAACCATCCATCGGTTCTTTTCTGGAGCGCCGGAAACGAAAGTGGATCAGGATTTAATATTTGCGAAGTTATTGCAGCTGGCAAGCGTCTCGACCCCAGCCGCCCCGACTGGATGTACGGCGGAAACGACCTTGATCATCCGGGAAAAAATAATCCGGTGAAATGTGAAGATATTATTGGCCCGCGCTACGGAACGCCTTTCGAGTTAAAAGTATTCTTTGGTCAATCCCCTGAAGAAGTTGACCCTCGCCCGTCGTTTATGGACGAATATTTGTCGGCATCGGGCAATGCGATGGGCGGGCTCGACGAATACTGGGACGTAATTTACGAATATCCGCGCCTGATGGGTGGAGCGATCTGGGATTTTGTCAGCCCCGGCCTGCGCGAAAATTACATCAGTTCACCCGATGCCTCCGGAAACAAACTGGATGCGGCATTGATGGGCAAAACCGAACTGGTCGCCGGAAAATTTAGCAAGGCCGTTCAACTCACCGGAACCGATACCTGGGTGGAATTGTACCGCGACCCAAAACTCGACATTTCAGGAAAAGCTTTGACCGTTTCGTTTTGGGTGAAACCCCGCGAATGGAACGGCAACGGAACTTTCCTGTCGAAAGGATTTTACCAATTTGGGATTGAACAAATCAACGAAACAGAGTTGGAATTTTACGTAGGCGACCGTAAGAAAACCAGCGTAAAAACCACTCTTCCTGAAAACTGGCAAAACAACTGGCACCTCGTAACCGGAATTTACAACGGAACTCAACTTCAACTGTATATTGATGGCGAAAAGAAAGCCGAGGTCGCTTGCACCCTGAGCATTGAAAACAAACCTTTCCCGATTAACCTTGGCCGAAATCCTGAAATTGAAGCGCAGGAAAATCCAAACCATTACAGCAACGCAGCATTCGATCAGTTGGCCATTTTCGATCGTGCCGTTAATGTTCAGGATTTGCTGAATCCGACTGATGCCACGAAAAAATCGGCGCTTTGCTGGCTCGATTTCGACGAGCAAAAAACCGGGCAGGAGTTTTTCAGTATGGGAGTTGGAGGCCGCACTTACGGTAACATTTGGCCCGACCGCACCCCGCAGCCCGAAATGTGGCAGATCAAAAAATCAGCACAACCGGTTTCGGTAAAAATGCTGGAAGAAGCAAAAGGAGAGGTCGAAATCTGGAACCGGATGCACTTTACAAATACCAGCGAACTTGATGCTGTTTGGCAATTGCAGTGCGAAGGAGCGGTGGTAAAAGAAGGAAGTTTGCAGACATCTGTTTCGGCACTTTCAAAAGTAAAAGTTACCATTCCGTATCTGCCTTTTGTTCAGGAGGTCGGAAAAGAATATTTCCTGCTGGTGAGTTTCCGTCAGAAAACAGACAAACCCTGGGCAGCAAAGGGCTTCGAACTGGCATGGGATCAGTTGCCGTTGAAAATTGTTCCGGCTCAAGCTATTTCAACTGTAAATCTGCCTGCTCCTGAAATCAATGAAACGAGGGATATTATTACGGTTCGAGGGACTAATTTTACTTATTCGTTCAGCAAATCAACAGGTAGTCTGACTTCCATCATTTTCGATGGAACCGAACTGCTGAAAGAAGGCATGAACCTGAATGTTTGGCGTGCCCCGCTGGCCAACGATATTGATCAGTGGACGAACTGGATGTCAGGATTAACACGCACACCCGGAATGGGATCAGGTCAGTCGAATGCATGGTTTGCGCATGGTCTGGACAAGTTGACTACCAAAGCCGACCGTATCAACTGGACAAAAACTTCAGAAGAAATTAAACTGGTGATAGAAAGCCATACTTCGAATTCTGAAAAAACGACTGCGTTCGAAAACAGGTTTGAATTCTCCATTTCAGGTTCAGGAAAAATGACACTCGACCACACCGTGACACCCAATGGGAAAATGCCGGAATGGCTGCCGCGCGTGGGAATCCAAATGGTGCTGAACCAGTCTCTCGATCAGGTAAAATGGTACGGCCGCGGGCCGTTCGAAACTTATCCCGATCGCAAAACAGGCGCAAAAGTCGGAACTTATTCGGGTTCAGTTGCAGAGCAATATGTGCCTTACCTTATTCCGCAGGAAAACGGGAACAAAACCGATGTTCGCTGGGCAACACTTCAAAATACGCAGGGAGTTGGTGTAAAAATTTCGGCATCGGAACCATTCAGTTTCAGTGCACAAAATGTGCAGTCCGACAACCTTTCACGCGCATGGTATCCGTTCCAACTTAAACCATTCGACGGAGTGACACTAAATCTCGATTATGCGCTGAGCGGAGTGGGTTGTACCGCCATTTCTGTGTTGAACAAGTATCGGGTGATGCCTTCGGAACGGCAGTTTCAATTGGTTTTTGAGCCGTACAGGAAATAAAAATTCATTTGGCCATTTCATTTCAGTTTCATAACTTAGTTAACTAAACAAACACTAAGATGTACAAGAAACTAAGTATCAAGGAATGGGCTGTTGAAGACCGTCCACGTGAGAAAATGCAGGCCAAAGGAGTCCGTTCATTGTCGGAAGCAGAGTTAATTGCCATTTTAATTGGTTCCGGAAATCTGGACGAATCGGCGGTTGAGGTATCGCGCCGGATTATGGCATCGGTAAACAACAACCTCAACGAACTGGGTAAAAAAAACATCAATGATCTGCAGAAATTCAAAGGTATCGGACCGGCAAAAGCCATCACCATTGCAGCAGCGATGGAACTTGGGCGTCGCAGAAAAGAATCGGAGCCCGACGAAAAGCCAAAAGTGATCACCAGTGGCGATGCGGCAGCTATTTTTAAGCCCTTGCTGAGCGACCTACCGCACGAAGAATTCTGGGTGCTTTTACTAAATCGCAACAACCTGGTTCTCGATAAAATGTTGGTTAGTCAGGGCGGCCTGGCTGGAACAGTGATTGATGTTCGAATTATCCTGAAAATGGCGCTCGACAAACTGGCCTGTTCCATTATTTTGTGCCACAACCATCCTTCAGGAAACCTGGTACCGAGTGAAGCCGACAAGGACATCACAAAAAAAATCAAAGAAGCCGGGAAACACATGGATATTCCGGTACTCGATCATATTATAATCGGGAATGGTTCGTACTTTAGCTTTGCCGACGACGGGCTGATTTGAAGGTTAAGAAAATTTGGTACATTTGAAAAAAATAATGATATGATACTCGAGAGGACAAAAGATGAGATTTTAGTTCGTCTTCCG
>JAUYTA010000315.1 GCA_030695265.1 Bacteroidota bacterium | reverse complement strand
ATCAAAGACATCCCTGTAATTTACCTCGAAAACGGATCTGCCTAGTGGTCGGTTCAAAACGTACAAAAACCATGATAAAAGCAATTATTTTTGACATGGATGGTGTGCTGGTGGACAGCGAACCAGTTCACACTGAAATTGAAAAGCAACAGTTTCTCCAGAATAAGTTGTCTGTTTCGAACGACGAACACTCTCGATACATGGGAGTTGCGTCAGATGTGATGTGGAAGGAAATTGCAGAACATTACTCGATCAATGTTTCAGTTGAAGATTTAATTGAACAATACAAGATTAAAAGTATCCACTATTTTTCTGAATTGGAAGAAATTCCTGTCATGCCCGGATTGATTGACCTTCTGGAAAAACTTAGCAGCAAGAACTTTCCTATGGCAGTCGCCTCTTCTTCTTATCCTGAAATCATCAAAATAATCCTGGAAAAAACAGGTCTTCGGAAGTATTTTCAGGTGGTGGTAAGCAGTCAGGAAGCCGGGAAAAGCAAGCCTGAACCGGATGTTTTTTTGCTGGCAGCCCGAAAATTGGGAGTTTTACCAAAGGATTGCATGGTTGTGGAAGATTCTGCAAACGGCATCAAAGCAGCCCAGGCCGCCGGAATGAGTTGTGTTGCTTATCAGGGTTCCGGAGTAAATCCGCAGAGTCAAAAGGAAGCGGATGCAGTTGTGAGGAGTTATGCGCAATTGGAAATAATGTTATAGGTGGTGAACATTCACTGTGCATACACCAACGCCTCAGATGAACGTAAAAGACATACGTTAAAGCTGACATGTAAAACGAGGTAAGGATAGCAAAACTAATTACAAGTAATGGTTTAGAGCAGTTATAAACCCTATTTCATTAGTTGGATTTTTAAATCTATAAATCTATATTTGTTTGTTTCTCAGTTTCTGGTTTGTTCAATCAAGTAGCATCAGCTATTTGAAAATTCAAATTTATCTGATGGTTCTCAGTTTTCCTATTTTAAACACATTCATTATTTTAATAAATTATATTAGCACAATATTGCCGATATGTCCACATTTCTAAGGATATATCGGTGTTGTGCATCACATTAAAACAGTTCCAGCATGAAAGAAATTCATGATAGTTGGGAATTTATGAACCCTAATGAGAATGAGAAATATGAAGATTTCAGATTTGAAGAATATTATAAAAGAGTGATTAAAAATGAAAAACTGAAACATATTCCAAAGATAATTTTTGAGCAATGGATTTATTATCTACATAATGAATATAACACATTACAAAACTATGCATGGATTAATTATGAAAATATCGAATTTGACATTTGTGAATGGGATTTTACTGAATTGACAATTATTAACATAATTGAGGATTTCAGAGAGCATGTGAAAAATAGGTCTCAATATACAGACTTTGACCAATTCTGCTGCACTGATGAAGATATTGATCATTGGAACGAAAAGGGAACTTGGAGAATTCCACCGATAATTCTTGACGTTAAATCTCTGAATTCAAAAATTCCAGAATGGAGTGAGTTAATACCTCCTTATCAATTGGTCGAAGGACATTCAAGATTAGGCTATTTATATTCTATGAAGCGATTGACTGAATTAAACAAAGGAAAGATATCATTGAAGCATTGGATTTACTTAATGAAAGGAAAAAGTACAAAAGACTAAAATGAAACTAATAAATTTGACATTCAGGCAATGGCTTAATAATCATGATCCTGACCATGACGACAAGTGGTGCAGAGAATTATATCCATTTACAATTTTTAGATTTATCAGCTTTGACGAGAACCAACTTAACAAAGAACAGAAGATAGAATTTAACCAAGTAACATATTTTATAATCCTAACTAAAATAGAACTTCAAGAAAATGGTCGTTATAGGACAACTTTTGATATAGCCACATTTCCAAAAACTAAAACACAAGAATGGAAGCAACGGAAATGGAATACAACATTCCAAATTGTATATACGCAAGATTATCAGTTTATAACAATTTTCGCTAAGAGGGAAGACCCATCTAGGGATTATGTTATTCGTTTTATGAAAGGAAACTTTCATAAAATTAATGAAAACAGATCAATTCCAATTTCAGAACTCTTAATTAGGACACTAATTCTTCATATTGCAGAAGAAGGATTTATTGGCGGTAGCCACAGTATAACTTTTAAATTTTTGAAGAATGGTGTTCGGGAATTAAAAGGACACTCACAATTTAAAAGAAAAAATCTAGACTTTGCACCTATTTATAGCATTGAAAGAGACCTATGGATTTGTTATTCATTTACTGAAGAAAAAGCACATCGAACTGCATTTTACTATGCTAATCAATGTCGCAAATTAATTGTGGTTTATTGTAATCCAACATACATGAGTCATCATAGATGTCAATATCCTGAGACATTTATTATTTCCATTTTTGAACTTTCTAATTTAGCCTCACCGGAAGTTAGAAAAAAATACGAAGGTCAAATTCGTTTTCTGCAAAATCATTTAAACAAGCATGAAAAACTTGACAGCCAAAAATTATTGAATGAAATCAATAATCCTCTACAAGAAATTTATGAAATCAAAAAATCAGAACTAATGGAAGCATTGGGAATAATGAAGATTCATCCCCAAAATGAAGAGGATTTTTTCCATTCGCTATGCGCGATAAATTTAGTCAATGCATATTTAGGCAGACAAAGGGCTAATAAAGAGATTCAATCCAAAGAATCTAAATTGTTCAGAAATATGTATTATTTCAAAACGTATTTATCAGAAATATTAACTGAAAGGATTAGAGATAAAAATTACACTGTACCTATTTACATGACGAAAAACTTGATTATAGTTGAGATTTTAGGGTTTCAATTTAGTTTTCACAGCATACCCCTTAATGAAACATTAACAAAATTTACTGAAAGTCAATATAATAAGGAAATTTTATGGAAAGGTAAACGCTTACAGCCTATTGCTTCTTTATTATTGAATTACTCACGTGCAATTAGACATGGCGAATAGAAAACCAGCCGCTAATGAATAGGCTTGGTTTTGTCTGCAAGACCCATAATGAAGTCTGAGCTGCGCGAGTTCATCTCTTGTACCACTCCAATTTTCCTGTGAATTTCTTGACAGTTTTTGGGACTTTTAACCTGAAACCTGGAACTTTTCTAATATCCCAATTCTTTCCCTTTCCTGATTGCCGGTATTCCATATTGCATCCATGCCGGCATTTGTTCGCCTTTCAGGTAATGATCGAAAAACTGTTTCATGCGGATGGTTAAATCCATACGGTTGGCCCAGCTTTCGGCTTTCAGGTTGTGTTCTTCGTTGTTATAGGTCAGCATCCAAACAGGTTTGTTCAGGCGGCGCATGGCCGTAAATAGTTCAATCCCCTGGTACCACGGAACAGCTCCATCGTTGTCGTTGTGCATGATGAGCAGCGGTGTTTTTATCTTCGGTACATAAAATAAAGGTGAGTTTTCGATGTATTGCAGCGGTTTGTCCCACAATGTTCCGCCAATCCGGCTTTGCGATTGCTCATATTGAAACATGCGCGAGCGCCCTGATTCCCAGCGGATTCCTCCATACGCGCTGGTCATGTTGCTGACAGGTGCGCCAGCCATTGCTGCGGTAAACATGTTGGTTTGGGTAATGAGCCATGCTGCCTGATATCCGCCCCAGCTTTGGCCCTGAATGCCTATTTTATTCCGGTCGATAAACGGCGACATGCTGGCAACAAACTGGGTTCCGCTAACCACCGCATCAAAAGCTGACTGTCCCGGATAACCTTCGTCATAAGGGATGTCAGGAACAAAAACAATGTAATCGTTGCTCGCGAAAAACGTGCGGTTAACAGTTGACCGGGAGGGCGAGGGAGCTGTATAAGTATGCAGGTTATCGGCACTCCGCTCGTAAAAATAAACGATCATCGGGTATTTTCGGTCAAGGTCAATTGTTTCAGGAAAATACAGCAACCCTTCGAGTGGTTTTCCGGAGAAAGAATCCCAGTGAACCAAACGGACAACCGGCCAAACGAACGATTTTTGCTGCGGATTGGAATCAGAGAGCCTGCGTCGATGTTCGAACAATTGATTTCCGCTCCACACATCAGGAGATTCGTTAATGTTTTCGCGGGTCCAGATCAATTGTTCAGCATTTTTGGCTTTTGCCAGTTTTTCGAATTTGTAATTTTCCATGATCAGCAAACGCGGTTCTGTGTAGCTTCGGAAATCGGCATTGAAGTAACCTCCTGATTTTGTGCGTTCGTCGAAAGCTGAAACAATGACCGGCTTGTTGGTATCGATAAATTCCTCTTCCGGATCCAGTTTCTGGTAGCGAAATTTCAGGAAATTTTTTCTTCCATAGTTTCGGGTTGCACTCATGGGTACTCTGGCACCTTCCAGATCAACCCTCCATATATCGTAGCGATCGTATAAAAATACAGTTTTGTCGTTTTCCGACCACCCGGCGATACCGTATGCGTTTGGATCTGCGGGCATATCCCAGCGTTCGTCGAAAAACAAAACCGGAATTTGGGAGCTCAGATCCAGAGCCTCCTTCGCATTTATGTCTGTTGAACGCGAGTAGTAAATGCTGTCGGCCGGATCGTACCAAACAACGTAATTTCCGCCGGGCGATAATGAGACCAGTGATTTATCCTTAGCAATTATTCTTTTGGTTCCGGTTTCCACATCAATCAGGTAGTAGTCTGCATTTGGTTTGCCCGACCACGATGACTCCAGTTTATAGGGTGACGGATCAGTTCCAAGCGCAAAACGGCCATTCCCCTTCTGTATGGTTTTCACATCGCGGACAACCGGATCTCCCAATTGAATAAATTTGTCTTTATCGATGAGGTAAACCGCGGCATAGGTTCGTTTCCTTTCTTTTTCAAGATTGATTTTCTGCTCGGGTTGCAACTCTTTGTCTTTCCACGACCAAATGTCGAGTACCGGTTTTTCATCTTCCAAAAGGGAGTCTTTGGACTCGGCTTGAGGCTTTCTATTTGTTCCGAAGAAAATACGCTGCCCATTATCCGAAAAAGAAAGTTCTGCAAATTCTGAAGGAGCCCACCCAAGCGGCATTCCTTGTACTTCAGGAATGACAACAGGTTTTGGTTCGCCGGAAGTGAGCGATCCGTAGTATAAACTGAAAACTTTTTCCTTTATGGTATCAGTCGAAAACAGAAATCCGTATTTGCCGCCTTGCTGATCGGAAGTGATCTTTTTTGCTGTCCCAATTTTATTAAATATGGTGAATGGTTTTCTTTTGTCTGTGTCAAAAACCACGATTTCAGCGCGATCGACCGAATCTTTGGTCTGGCGGATAAACGTGACACTGTGCCCAAGCGGTGCATAATAATATTCGGTTACATTCTGAAAGCAAACTGTATCTCCGGAAGCTGCATGAAACAAAACCAACTGGTATTTGGTGTCGGTTGAGCCATCTTTGTTTTTTTTCTCCGCCGGATCCTTCGCTTTTTCCGGTTTTTTCATGTCGGTAAGAAATGCTACCCATCGGGCATTTTCCTTCGGAATTGAATATTGTTTCAGGTTGGGAAATGCATAAGCTTTGTGTCGCCTGTTAACCAATATTCCCAGACTGTCTTTGGGCATTTCCTCCTTTTTGAGCTTTTTCTTTTTTGCACTCCTGATTGAGTCTTCGGGCTGTTTTATTTTGTAAACGATGAAGTCAGATCCAGCAGAAAACTGTGCATCGAATCCTCTGCTGATCGTATCCGATTTTTTCCCATCGGTCGATTTTATGATCAGGTTTCCGTTGCCTTTTTGCGGGTTTAACTCGAATGCAGCCAGTTTACCATCGTTCGAAACAATCGGTTTATTTACCACTTTCCAGGCGGCAAAGTCGTCTATTGAAAGTGGTTTTTTATCTGTTTTCTGGGCATTCAGATTCAGCGTAGAGAAAAAAGTGCAGATCAGAAATATTAAAGAGGCTCGTTTCATAAAAGATCTTTCAAAGTTGGATTTCAAAGATAAGGTTTGAACTGCTGCAAAAGAAACAGTTTTACAACATTAAAACAGCCGGAGAGGAATTTACCATTAAGGTAGTGAGGGAAATTCTAATAGTCTAATAGAGGAAAAATTAGTGTTCCAATCCCTGTGAAATTTAAATATCATTAAAAAAATAGAAAATAAACAAATCTGTTCAATCAAAAAAAGTTTTACATTTGACACATGATTGAAAAATTAAAGGATATTGCTTTTAGGATTCATATTGATCCTCTTAAAACTGTTGAACATGCAGCAAAGGTTGAGACAGTCATTAAAGTATTGTCTGATATTTACCAATCATATAATAATTACTTAGAAATTGAATTTCTCAGAAATGAAGAGTTTCGGAAGGTTTTTGAATCAAACAAAAAGGTTCTGGACACTATAAAAGAAGAGCTTAGTTTATTAGTGGTCGATTTGAATTTTAGTAGTTTCGAGGCAGCATTAGCTCCAAATATTATTGAATTACAATCTCCAATTTTCAAGAATGAGGTTTTAGAATGGAAACGTGAAACATATGATAAATACAAGAATTCGATAATTTCGGGAGATTTTGATAATCCTAATTATTTACTCAAAATCGTTAAGCGATATAATGATGAAGAACGGGTAAAAATATTTAAACCTCTATTTTCATCATTTGGGGATGGTAAGGAATATAGAATAAATATAAAAGACAAAAATCACAAAATTTTAAAAACACTGATACAACCTGAGAAAAATAAAGAATTTTTTATTCCAAAAATATCAGTTGAAAAGATAGACCTTCCAGAATATAGTACGGTACAAGTATTTGCAAAGATTAGAAAACAAGGAGATAAATTTAATTTAAATCAAAGAAATTTGAAAGAAATCCTATACCTTGAAGAATTGGAACATGACACATATCCATTTAAACCAGATTTGATTAAATTTCAAAATATTATTTTTGTACTGAGTAAAAATCTTGAATGTATTGTTGAATTTGAAGATGACAATTATATCATTAAGAATGAAGAACTTGATTTAATTGTTTGGGGAGAGACAAGAAAAGAGGTTGAAGATGCTTTCAATTTTAGCTTTTATTCACTTTATACAAATTATTTCCTTGAAGATGATTCCAAGTTGTCCGATGGGGCAATACGTCTTAAAAATGGATTAAAAACCATTATAAAATCTGTGATTAATGAAGCCTAGAAAGACAAGAGAAATTCAAAAGGTCTTAGAAAAGAAAGGCTTCATTCTTGAACCTGAAAAAGACCATCATCAGTTTTATTTACTTGTAATTGATGGAAAAAAGCAAGCAATCAAAACCTATTTTAGTCATGGGAAAAAGGAATATGACAAATTCCTTATGGGTCAGATTAAAAAACAGCTAAAGTTCAGAGAGACTGAAAAAGCAGAAGATTTCTTTGATTGTCCTATGACAAAAGAGCAATATGTTGAAATGCTTATTGAGTTAGGCGAAATTCAGAAGAAAAAATAATTGCCATATTTAATTGATTTATTGGCTGAATATTTTGTTAATAGCTATCTGACTGTATTTTTTAATTTGAACAAGGTTATTATTGTTCTAAATTACAGCATGAACCTTTTTATTTTCACTCCATTTTCACAAATCCAGCCATTCCTTAAAACCCGGTACTTTGTCGCGGCTCACAATGATACTTTCCTCGTTAGGTTTTTTTAGTTTGATTTTCAGGCGGCTGTTTGAATAAACAACAATGTCGGCAATCGACTGATTGCAAAGGATGTATTTTCTGTTGATGCGGAAAAACTTTCGTTCGTCAACCATTTCAGAAATACGGTCGAGCGAATAATCAACCAGGTAAGTTCTGAAATCGGCTGTACACAGGTAAGTTGCTTTTTCGAGGCTGTAAAAAAAGAGAATGTCTTCTACCGGAATGGATTTCAGGTGTTCGCCCACTTTAATCACAAACCGGGTTTTGTATTGTTTCCTGATCATTTCCTTCACCTTGTTCAGCAACTCAATTGTGATCATTGGCGCTTCCTGAACATTGGTGTTTTGGTTACTGAATTTTCGGAAAGCGGCTTCCAACTCATTATAGGCAATTGGTTTAAGCAGGTAATCAACACTGTTTACCTTGAAAGCTTTTATGGCATATTCCTCATAAGCCGTGGTGAAAATTACCGGACAAGGAACTTTTATGCGTTCAAAAATCTCAAAGCTCAAACCGTCGGCCAGTTGAATATCCATAAAAACCAGATCGGGCGCGGGATGTTGCTGAAACCATTCTACAGCGCCACTCACTGAATCAATTACAGAAAGAATCGAAATTTGCGAATCAAATTTCAGGATTAATTGCCGGAGCCACTCAGCAGCAGGCTTTTCGTCTTCAATGATGAGTACTTTGTACATGGTTCAATCGGTTAAAAGAGGAATACTTACCCGAAAATGCTCTAAATTGAAATTGATGGTCATTTCCTTTTCAGTAAAAAATTTGTATCGGTCACTGATGTTTTGAATCCCGCTTCCGGAGCCTTCCGATCCTGATTTTTTCTGAAGCCTGTTTTCTACCACAAGAAACTGATCGTCAGTAGTGAAAATGCGAATTTGCAAAGGTTTTTTATCCGAAATTTCGTTGTGTTTAATGGCATTTTCAACCAGCATTTGCAGGGATAAAGGTATAACTTTGAGATTTTTGGCGTTGACATCAATTTGTACATCCAGATTTGTTCCGAACCTTATTTTCTGTAAAAAAATGTACGATTCCAGAAATCTCAGTTCTATATCTAGTGTCACCAATTCCTGATCTTTTTGGTCGAGTATGTAGCGGTACACTTCTGAAAGCTTCTTCACAAATTCAATCGCTTTATCGGGATTGGAGCTGATGAGCGAAGTCAGTGAATTCAGGTTATTGAAAAGAAAATGTGGGTTTACCTGACTTTTCAATGTTTCGTATTGCAGCGCCAGTTGTTCGCGTTTTAGCTTTTCCTGCTGAACGGCAGCCTCTTTCCAGTTTTTGAAAAACATGATTGCGTTGGAAACCAGGGAACCGACAAAAATAAACGTGAATGCAATTTTCATCATGAATATTCCTCTATCAAGAAAAAAGTCAGAAGTGATTCGTTCATGTGTGAACACGCCATGCAACAGAATAGTGACTACTATAATCGTCAGCGAAAAGCCAATGGTTACTAAAAACTGAACGATCAGTCGTTTAAGCGGATAATGCAGCCAGGGCAGCTTCCGGTCGAGAATCACAATCATAGCAGTTAGTCCGATCATAAATGCTCCCCCTACAAGTACTGAGTTTACAGAGCTGTAAAGAAACATCTGAAAAGTAAAGGTCTCTCCCCGGAGAACTATTAACATGATCAGGTTTCCCATTGCAATTAACAACAGAATAAAAGCAGGAACCTGCCAGATGAGTTTTTTGTATTGGATTTTTGTATTTGTCATTGGTCGGGAAATATTGTTTGTTTTTTGTCGAAAGTACAGAATAAAATTACAACATAATTGATACGAGCAAAATAACCTGCCTCACAAAAGGAGATTTTATGGGAGTTGATTCATATTTCCCTGCTTCATTCGGCGTGTTCGAAAAGTTGTAGCCATACACATTGTCGAATCCGGCCAGGTTGTTGACCATCAGGTGCAGTACCGATTGTTTCCCGAACAGTCCCATCAGGTAAGTCAGGCTTAAACTGATGTCGTTGTAGGACTGGGTTTTGGCATTCATGAAACCCGAAAAGTTTGGATCGTTATACGGTCGGCTGCCGGCAAACGAATACGTGACCGATGCATACGTCCGAAGAGGAGGAAGAAACCGTTTGTAAACTATCGACAAGTTGTGTTCAGATACATAATTTGGGACAGCCGTCATCTGGTAATCTTTGTAATTGCGCCGTGCATTGATCCACGAATACGAAATCCAGTAGTCGGTTAAATCAAAGGTTTCCTTGTCGCGCCAGAAAATGTCGATGCCTTCTGCATGTCCGCTTCCGGAATTGTTGTAATCCAAAGGATTGGTTGCAAAAGGCTGGTTGAATTTCACCAGATTATCGTATTTTTTCAGATACCCTTCTATCCTGAAGGTTTTCAGATCCGTCATGTATTGCCAGGTCGTCACAACATGTTGAGATTTTTCCGGATTTAACTGAGGTGCAAATTTCAGGTAATCGTCTTCCGGATTCTGGTAAAACTGACCATACGCCAATGAAACCTGACTTTGTTTTCCGGTTTTGTATGCTCCTGAAAAGCGTGGAACCAGCGTAGTCCCTTTCAGGAGAGAACTGTTTTCGAGCCTTGCCCCAAAACGCGTCGCAAATTTTTTCGAGAGCTTATATTCTATTTCTGCAAAGCCCGAAAGTTGGTTGTTCGTGAAAGGTAGCCGAAAGTTGTCGCCTATCCTGATCTTTTGTTCGTACGAAAAATTTACCCAATCGCAGCCAAATTTCAGTTCGGTTTGTTCGTTCAGAAAATGGCTGAACCCAAGTTTCGCCTGAAACATCTTTTTATTGGTGACAATCTGATCATTGTCCATGTCAATTTTCTGATGGTCGTAATTCAGGGCAAGTCCCGATTTGATCATCCACTTTTCGCCCAGCATTTCATTGTAAGTATTGTTCAGATACACATTGTTGCTGTTCAGTAAAATGTTTTGATTTACACCTGTTTGTGTGTT